>DASXOU010000980.1:0-8287 GCA_036494045.1 Polyangia bacterium
GTGCGCTCGGCCATGCCGGGGAGCGCCGCGATCGATTGATGGGGCGCGTGCGGCGCGGCGAATACGAGGTCTTCGTAAACTTCGTCGGCGAGCACCCAGAGATCGTGGCGGCGCGCCAATTCGGCGAGCTGCGCCAGATGCGCCGGCGCGAGCTGCTTGCCGTCGGGGTTGTTGGGCGTGGTGACGTAGAGCGCGACGGTGCGCGCCGTGACGTGCGGCTCGAGGAGCGCGGCGGCGTCGGCGTTCGCGTCGGCGTACAGCGTCTGCGACAGCGGCGCCTCGACGGCGACGCCGCCGGCGTTGCTGACGATGCCGCGGATGAGCGGCCAATGCGGCGTCGGGCAGATGATCTCGTCGCCGGGATCGAGGACGGCGCGCGCGGCGGCGGCGAGCGCGGCGGTGGCGCCAACGGTGACCTGCAGATGCTCGGGCGCGGCCCAGTCGAGGCGGTTGCGCGCGCGCAATTTGGCGGCGAGCGCGGCCAAGAGCGGCGCTTCGCCGGCGGGCGCGCCGTAGCGCCAATCGGCGGCGTTGGCTTCGAGCGCCTCGCGCGCGGCCAGCGGCGGCGCGAGATAGGTGTCGCCGAGATGGAGCGGCACGCCGTCGGCGCCGTGCTTGGCGAGGCGGCCCTGCAGGCGCGAGAAGATGCTCTCGCGGATCGCGCGCGCGCTCGACGACAGCGACGGCGGCTTCGGCACGCGTCAAGGCCCCGTGTCGAGCTTTTGCATGATCACGAACTCGATGCGGCGGTTCTTCGCGCGGCCGATGAAGTCGCGGTTGTCGGCGATCGGGCGATCGGCGCCGAAGCCTTCCGCGATCAGGCGGCGCCCGTCGACCTTGCCCTTGTCGATGAGCCAGCGACGGACGGCGGCGGCGCGCGCGCGCGACAGCTCGAGCCCTTCGTAGGGCGGGATCTTGTTGTCCATGTGGCCCTCGACGCGCAGCTTCAGGATCTCGGTGTGCAGGTTGAGCAGGTGCGCGACGATCGAGAGCAGCTTGGCCGAGCGCTTGTCGACGGCGCTGCCGTCGCGCTCGAACAGCACCGGCTCGAGGATCACCAGCTTGTCGCCGATGAGCGAGACCAGCGCGGGCTGCTGATCGGGGCAGCCGTCGTCGTCGTCGACGCCGTTCCAGGTCTCGGGCTCGAACGGGCACTTGTCGAGGCGATCGACGTAGCCGTCGCCGTCGGAGTCGAAGTCGGGGCAGCCCTGGTTCTCGGGCGCGCCGGGGCGATCGGGGCAGCGATCGTCGGCGTCGGGGACGCCGTCGTTGTCGCTGTCGGGCGGCGGCGCCGGCGGGACCACCGGCACGATCGGCGGTGGCGCGATCACCGGCGGCGGCGGCGGCGCGCGGCGCTTTTGCGGCGTCACGTACTTGATGCCGAAGATGGCGCGCGCGCGATCGGGCACGCCGTAGCCGCGCGACAAGCCGACCCCGACGGCGGCATCGAGCTCGAGCCCGAAGCGCGCGCGCCAGCGCAGGCCAGCGGCGAGCTCGGCGGGCGCTTCCGCCGTCGACAACGACAAGCCGCTCGGCTGCTCGACGTCGACGAGGCCGCGCACTTCGCCGACGATGGCGAAGCCGAGCGGCACCGGCACGGCGAGCCCGACGCCGTATTGGAACGACGAGCCGACGTGCAGATCGCCAAAGTCGCGCCCGCCGCGCACGAGAAAGCCGGCGTTGAGGGCGAGGTTGACGAAGCGCGACTGCCACTCGCCGACGAGGCGGAAGCGGCCGACAAGGCCGCCCTGGCCCATGAAGCTGTCGGAGTTTCCCGTCGGAAACGAGGCGCCGACGACGGCCGACAGGCCGAGCCGCTGCGTGCCCCAACGCGGCGCCCACAAAAGGCCCTTCACTTCGGCGGCGAGATCGCCGACGCCGGCGGCGGCGAGGTTGGGCAGCGGCACCGCGCGCGTGTCGTTGAGCTGATAGGGAATGAACGGGAGATCGATGCCGACCTCGATGCGATCGATGAGCGCGAAGCTGCCGACGAGATCCATGCCGAGCTGGCGCACGATGAGCTCGCCGACGTTGCTGTTGCCGGCGCGCACCACCAGCGGATCGTGGGCGTAGGTGAGCCACAAGCCGGCGGAGAAGCCGTAGTGCGGCGCGACGAAGGCGCCGTCGACGCCGAAGTAGCCTTGCGAGGTCGCCGACGGGTGGAAGCCTTCGGCGTCGAACGCGGTCGAGCGCGATTGCGCGCGCGCGGCGGCGGCGAGCGTACACACGGCGACGACGGCGATGGCGGCGCGCGCGCGCCTCATGCGCGGCGGCGGCGGAATCGCGCGGCGACGAGGAAGAGCGCGAGCAGCGCCAGCGCCGGCAGCGACGAGGGCGCGGCGGCGCCGGCGAGCGCGCAACCGCCACCGCCGGAGAGCGACAGGGGCTTGGACAGATCGGGCGGCGGCGGCAGCGCGAGGTCGAGCTCGGGCTCGGGCCCGGTCATGTCGTTCATGCCGAGGTCGTCGCTGCAGCCGCTGACCGGCGCGGTCGCGCATTGGTTGGCGACGCACGCGGCCGCGAGGCAGGCGTCGCTCGGCGTCGGGCAGTCGGCGGCCGTGTTGCAGCAGCCGGCGGCGCCCGTCGAGCCGAAGACGCACTGGTTGCTCGTGCACGCGGTCGCCTGTTGGCAGGCGTTGCCCGGCGTGCAGTCGCCGGGCGCGTTGCAGCAGGGCGATCCGCCGGCGGCGACGAAGCCGCACGCGCCCGCGGCGCAGGCCGGCGTCTGGCAGGCGTTGCCCGTCGGACAGGCGGTGCACGAGCTGGTGCCGCAGCTGGCGACGCTCGTGTCGTCCTTGCAGGTGCCGCTGCAGTCGTGGAAGCCGCTGTTGCACGTGTAGACGCAGGCGCTGGCGGTGCACGCGGCGGTGGCGTTGGCGCGCGCGGCGCAGTCGGCGGCGGTGCAGCATTGCGCGGCGGTGAGGCAGCCGACGCCGGTGCAGTAGCGATCGCCGCTCGTCGCGCAGGTGCAGACGTGGCTGCCGTTGCAGGTGGCGCCGATGCAGTCGGCGTTGCCGCAGCAGCCGCCGGCGGCGATGCAGCCCACGCCGGGGCAGTGCTGCTCGCCGCCGTTGCACATGCAGGTGCCATCGTTGCACGTGTTGCCGGCGCCGCAGTCGCCGTCCTGGCAACATTCGGTGCCGGTGACGCAACCGCTCGGTCCGGTCGCGCAATAGGTCTGGCCGGCACCGCACACGCACTTGTTGGTGTTGGTCGAGTTGCACGTGGCCGGGGCGTTGCAATCGGTGGCCTCGTTGCAGCAGCCGGCGGTCGTCTTGGCCGTGTACGTGCAGACGCCGAGGACGCAGTCGGGCGCGTTCTGACACGAGGTAGGAGCCGTCATGCAGTCGGCGGCAGCGGCGCATTCGCACGTCATGTTCCCGGCCGGGACGTCGAAGTCGCAGAAGGGCGCGTTGCAGGTCGGCGTGAAGCAGGCGCCGCTGATCGCGCACTCGGCGTCGAGGACGCAGCCGACCGCGCACTTGGCGGGATCGGTGATGGCATCGCACTCGTGGTTGGCGTTGCACACGATGCTGACGCAGCTGCCGACGGTGGCGTTGAACAGCGGACAGTCGCTGGCGACGTTGCAGCTGTTGATGGCGCGGCTGGCGACGCCCACGGAGAGATCGCCGCTGCCGCAACCGGCCACGAGCGCGAGGCACGCCCACCCCACCACGATTCGTAAGCCAAGCATGGAGCCTCCGAGGCCCGTCCAGCGTAACACAGCGCTCGCGTCGTCTGCTACCCTGCCGCCGTGGGTCTCCTCGAGGACGCCGTCGCGCGCTTGCGCCGTCGCGGAGCGGCGTTCGCCGATGCGCGCCACGTGCGCGACGAGCGCGAGGCGCTGGCGGTGCGCGACGGACGCGTGGAGCGGCACTTTTCGGCCACGTCGCAAGGGTTCGGCGTGCGCGTGCTCGTGGACGGCGCGTGGGGATTCGGCGCGCGGGCGGGCGCGCGCGACGACGCGGCGGCGCTCGACGCGGCCGCGGAAGCGGCGTGGACGACGGCGCGCGCGGCGGCCACGCTCGGTGGCGCGCGCGTCGAGCTCGCCGACGAGGAGCCGCAGCGCGGGCGCTTCGCCACGACGGTGGCGCGCGACTTTTTCGCGGTGCCGCTGGCGGACAAGCTCGCGCTCGTGCACGCGGTCTGCGCGGCCTTGCGCGCCGGCGCGGGGGCGCGTGCGCGCTCGGCCTCGGCGCACGTCGGCGCGCGGCGGCAGGACAAGCGGCTCGCCACCAGCGACGGCACCAGCGTCGAGCAGCTGGTCGTGCACGCCGGCGGCGGCATGAAGCTCGTCGTCGCCGACGGAGACGCGGTCGCGCATCGCTCGTATCCGATGGAGCTCGACGGCGGCGTCGCGGCGGGCGGCTGGGAAGTGATCGAGCGCTTCGATTTTCTCGGCGCCGCGCCGCGCATCGCCGACGAGGCGCTGGCGCTCCTGGCAGCGCCGCCCTGCCCCGCCGGCGAGACCACGGTCATCCTCGACACGCCGCAGCTGGCGCTGCAGATCCACGAGTCGTGCGGCCATCCGACCGAGAGCGATCGCGCGTTCGGCGACGAGGTCTCGCTCGCGGGCGCGTCGTTCCTCACGCCCGATCGGCTGGGCCGCTTCCGCTACGGCTCGCGCCACGTGAACCTGACGGCGGACGCGACGACGCCGGGCGCGCTCGGCACCTTCGGCTGGGACGACGAAGGCGTGCCGGCGAAAAAGACGCCGCTGGTGGCGCGCGGGCAGTTCGTCGGCTACTTGACGTCGCGCGAGACGGCGGCGCGGCTCGGCCTGCCGCGCTCGGGCGGCTGCTTGCGCGCGGAGGCGTGGAACCGCTTTCCCATCGTGCGCATGGTCAACGTCTCGCTCGAGCCCGATCCGCGCGGCCCGTCGCTGGAGGAGCTGGTCGCCGACACCGACGATGGGATCCTGATGGGCAACAACAAGAGCTGGTCGATCGACGATCTGCGGCTCAACTTCCAGTTCGGCTGCGAGCTCGCCTGGGAGATCAAGAAGGGCAAGCGCGCGCGCATCGTGAAGAACCCGCTCTACGGCGGATCGACGCCGCGCTTTTGGAGCGCGTGCGACGCTGTCGGCGGGCCGGAGGCGTTCCGCATGTGGGGCCTGTTGTCGTGCGGAAAGGGCGATCCGATGCAGCTCATGGCCGTCGGGCATGGCTGTCCGCCGGCGCGCTTCCGCGGGATCAACGTGGGCAGCGAATGAGCGGGGGCGGCGGCGACGGCGGCGAGGAATTAATCAGTCGACTGATTCATTCTCTACGGCGGACCGGCGGCGAGGCCGAGCTGTCGCTGCACGCCACCCGCATGGGGACCACGCGCTTTGCCGGCTCGCGCGTGACCCAGACCGGCGACGTCGAGGACGTGACCGTGCAGGCGCGCGTCGCCGTCGGCCGGCGCGTCGGCGCGTCGCGCGTGAACGCCGTCGACGACGCGACGCTCGATCGCGCGCTCGCCGAGGCGCGGGCGCTGGCGGCGGCGATGCCCGACGCGGAATTCGCCGACTTCGACGACGGCCAAGCGCCGCTCGCCGCGCACGTCGCAAGCTGGGACGCCGAGACCGCCGCCGTCGACGCGGCGGCGCGCGCCGGCCTGATCGCGCCCGCCTTCGCCTCCTGCGCGCGCGCCGGTTGGACCGCGGCCGGCTCCTGCGCTGCCGGCGAGACGACGCTGGCGGTGGCGACGACGGCGGGGGCGGCGCGCCTGCATCGTTACACGCGCGCGCGCTTCGATCTCATCGCCGGCGACGGGCGCATCGCCGGACGGCGCTCGCGCGACGGACGCGCCTGGTCGCTCGTCGCCGCCGGGCACGACGCGCTCGTCGACGACGCGGTGGCGCGCGCGTCACGGAGCCGCGATCCAGCGCCGCTTGTGCCCGGCGAGTACGACGTCGTCCTCGAGCCGCACGCCGTCGCCGAATTGGCCGAGTGGATGGCGCTGACCTCCTTCGGCGCGCGCGCCGTCGAGGACGGCTCGTCGGCGCTGGCCGGCCGCGGCGGGCAGCCGCTCACCGGCACGGCGCTCACGATGTACGACGATGCGCTTGGCGGCGAGGACGGCGCGCCGACGGCGCCCTTCGACGCCGAAGGCACGCCGCGGCGGCGGGTCACGTTCCTCGACGGCGGCGTCGCCGGCGAGGTGGTCCACGATCGCGCCACCGCCGCGCTCGCCGGCACGCGCTCGACCGGCCACGCGCCGCCGATCGGCGACGAGCTATTTGACGGCGGACCGGTGCCGCAGCACCTCATGGTCGAAGCGGGCGACGCCACCGTCGAGGAATTGATCGCGCGCGTCGATCGTGGCCTCTACGTCGCGCGCTTCCACTACGTCAATGGCCTCCTCGACACGCGGCGCGCGCTCATGACCGGCATGACCCGCGACGGGCTGTGGCGCATCGAGGGCGGCAAGCTCGCCGGGCCGGTCGCCAATCAGCGCTGGACCGAGTCCCTCCTCGACGCCGGCCGGCGCATCGACGGCATTTCGCGCGCGCGCGCGCTGGTCGCCGGCGGCCTCAGCGAATGTTGGTTCGTCTGCCCGACGATTCTGGTGCGCGGGTGGAAGTTCTCGGGTTGAGCGGCCATATTAATGATATGCGCCTCCACCGGCCGCTCGCGCGCGTGCGCCGCCGTCTGCGTCTGCAGGCGGCGCTCGACGGTGGCGCGCTCGCGGCCGTGGTCGCCGCGACGCTGGTGCTGGTCGGCGTCTACTTGTGGCGGCTGCACGTGCTCGGCGGGCGCGGCCTGCTCGCCGTCGGGCTCGGCGCCGCCGGCGTGGTGCTCGCGGGCGTGGTGGCGCGGGCCATCGCGCACATTCCGCTCGATCGCGCGGCGCTGCAGATCGATCAATCGCACGGGCTGCACGATCGCATGCGCTCGGCGCTGGCGTTCGGCGCCGAGCCGTCGCCGACGCCGTTCATGCAGGCGGCCGTCGCCGATGCCGAAGCGGCCGCCGACGGCGTCGATGCCAAGCGCGCGGCGCCGTTCGCGCGTCCGGAGACGCTGACCGTCGCCGGCATCTTGTTCGCCGTCGCCGGGCTGGTGGCGCTGCTCCATTTTCCCGCGCGCACGCGTGTGGTGGCTACGGCGCAGCCGCCGCACCTCGTCGTCGATCGCGGGCTCCTCGAGCCCGACGCACAAGCGGCGCGCGCGCTCGAGGCCGCCGCCAAAGAAGCGGGCGACGTCGACGCGCAGGCGCTGGCGCATCAGCTCAATCAGCTGCTCGAGCAGATCGACGCCGAGGAGCTGACGCGCAAGCAGGCGTTCGACAAGCTCGCCGAGCTGGAGAACAAATATCTCCACGCCGACGACGGCGAGCTCGAGTACCTGAAGGACAAGCTGCGCAAGGCCGGCGCCGAGCTGTCGAAGTCGAAGCTGCTCAAAGAGACCGGCCAGTCGCTCAAGGAAGAGGATCTCGATCGCGCGAAGAAGGAGCTGGAGAAGCTGGCCGCGCAGGCCGAGAAGGCCGACAAGATCGATCAAAAGTGGGACGAGAAGCAGCGCCAGGAAGCGGCCAAGGCGCTCGAGGAAGCGGCCAAGCAGACCGAGCAGCAGCGCGAGGAGCAAAAGGCCGCCGCCGAGGAGCAGAAGCTGCGCGACGAGGAGCGGCAGCTACGCAAGCAGCTCGCGCAAAATCCGAACGACCAGGACGCGCAGCGCAAGCTCGAGCGCAATCAGCGCGAGCTCAAGCGGCTCGAGCGCGAAAAAGAGGAGCGCGCCGAGCGCCAGCGCGAATTGCAGCGGCTGCAAAAGGAGCTGGAGAAGGCGGCCGAAGAGCTGCGGCAGAAGCTCTCGCCCGAGACGCTGAAACAGCTCGCCAAGCAGATGCAGTCGATGCAGAACGAGATCACCAAGCTGTCGAATCAATCGCGCGCGCAGATGCAGATCGCGGAGATCAAGGAAGTGTTGCGGCGCGCCGGACACTCGTCGTCGGGCGAGGGGCAACAGGCCCAAGGCGACGGCAAGGGCAAAGGCAAGAATCAGCGCGGCCAAAACGGACGCGGCGGCGGCAGGGGCCAACAGCTGCAAGAGTTCGACGAGCGCGCCGGCGGCAAGGAGCCCAACATGCTGCTCCTCGGCGGCAACGGGCAAAACTCCGATCAGCGCATGCTCCTGCCGTTGCCGTTGCCCGGCGGCAAGGATCCCGGCCCGAGCGGCGACGGCGACAACGGCGAGCACGGCATGGGCCATGGCGACGGCATCGGCGACCAACACGATCCGAACCTCATGGGCGACGCCACGCACCTCTCCGCCAATCGCCACGAGACGCGCGTGCAGGGCAAGGA
>DASXOU010000981.1:0-3429 GCA_036494045.1 Polyangia bacterium
AGTGGCGGCGTGCCGGGGCCGCTGGAGACGTCGCTCGGCTTTCTCATGTCGCCATCGCAATGCTAGGCACGATATCCTTTGAGGTCAAACGGATTCGAGATTCGTTCGAGCTCGAACGAATGGCAACAATCCTGACATCGACGCCGGCACTGTACAGTTCCGCGCCAGTCTTCAGCGCCAATGCCGCGACCTCCCCATCCACATAATGGAACACTCCATGCACAACCGGCGGATCAGGGATGAGCGATCGCCGGCTTGCGCGTCGCCGAGCAGCGTGGGTTCGCCTGACGGCGCTCTGGCGATTCGAACGCGCGCCACTGGAGCTTCGGCTGCTCGGCCGCACCCTGCTGCACGCCGTGATCGTCGGAGCGGCAGCCGGCCTCATCGGCGCGCTCTTCTTCGCGGCGCTCGAATACGCGCAGAAAGCGGTGCTGGAGAATCTCGCCGGATACGTCGTCCTACGCGCGCAGGGCGAGACGTTCGTCGGCGCCGGAGGTCCACACCCGTTCCGGCCGTGGCTGCTCGTCCTCATCCCGGCGGTCGGTGCGTTCATCGGCGGCTGGTTCACGCGTTTCGCTCCCGAGACGCGCGGCGGCGGCGGCGACGCGATGATCGGCGCATTTCATCACGGCGGCGGCGTGATCAGCCGGCGCGTCACGTGGGTCAAGATGGCCGCGTCCATCTTCACGCTCGGCAGCGGCGGCTCGGGTGGCCGAGAGGGGCCAACGATGCAGATCGGCGCCGCGCTCGGCTCGACGCTGGGTCGCTATCTGCGCGTACCAACGCGCGAGCGCCGCATCCTCATGATCGCCGGTGTCGCGGCCGGCATGGCTGCGGTGTTCCGGACGCCGCTCGGCGCGGCGCTCTTCGCCGTCGAGGTGCTCTACCGGGACGACTTCGAGTCCGACGCGCTCATCCCGGCCGTCCTCGCCAGCGTCGTCGCCTACTCGGTCGTCATCTCGATGTACGGCGAATCGACCCTGTTCGCGCGTGCGCCGCGCTATCCGTTCGTCGCGGCGCACCTGCCGCTCTATGCGCTCCTGGCGTTGTTGATCGCGGTGCTCGCCGCAGCGTTCGCGGCGCTGCTCCATCGCGTCGAAGCGCTCTCGGCGCGGCTGCCTGTCCCGGCGTGGACGCGACCGGCGTTGGGCGGGCTGGCCCTCGGGATCACCGCCGTCCCCGTGATCATCCTCGTCGGTGGCCGCATCGGGATTCCCGGACAGGGCCTGGGAATCCTCGGCGGAGGCTACGGCGCCGCGCAGATGGCGATCACCGGCTCGGAGTGGCTTCCCCACGGATGGTCCGCGGTCGAGCTGCTCGTCATGCTCGCGGTCGCGAAGATGGCCGCCTCCGCGCTCACCATCGGCTCGGGCGGCAGCGCGGGTGATTTCGCGCCTTCGCTCGTCATCGGCGGCATCTTCGGTGGCGCCTTCGGCCGCGCCGCGCAGCTAGTGTTCGCCGATCCGCGGATCGATCCCGGCGCCTTCGCGCTCGTCGGCATGGGCGCCTTCTACGGCGGGATCGCTCACGCGCCGCTGAGCTCGCTGGTGCTCGTGAGCGAGCTCGCCGGCAGCTACGATCTCCTCGTGCCGTTGATGCTCGCCGAGGGCATCGCGTTCGTGGCGCTGCGCAACCGCTCCTTGTATCGCGCGCAGATGACGACCAAGGAGGAGTCGCCGGTGCACCGCCTCCAGATTCCCTACGAGCTGCGCCGGCGAAAGGTCGCGGACGTCGTCGACCGCGCGCGCGCCCGTCTGCGATTCGACCTGCGCGCCACGGCGGACGAGATCGTGCGAGCGCTGGCCGGCGCCGGCGATCAAGACGTCTTTCCCGTCGTCGGCGAGGGGATGCTGCGCGGCCTGGTGTCGACAGAGGCGATCCGCTTTCTCCTGGCAGACGCCGACAACATGCGCTGGGCCGTCGCCGCCGATCTCATGCAGCCGCCACTCTCCCTGCATCTCGACGATGCGCTCGTCGGCGCGATGGAGAAGCTGGTCGCCAGCGGCTTCCACGAGCTGCCGGTCCTCGACGGCACGGGCGCCATCGTCGGCTTCCTCGAGGACGCCGACGCGATGCGCGCCTACCTCGCCCTCACCGGTGGCGACCAAGAGGAGCACATGAGCGACGGAGGTGTCCGATGAGAGTGCTCGTCGTCGGCGCCGGCATCGCCGGCTTGAGCTTCGCGCTGTGCCTGCGACGAGCGGGTCACTCCGTGGTCGTCCTGGAAAAGGCGCATCGGCTCCGCGACGAAGGCTACATGATCGATTTCTTCGGCTCCGGCTACGACGCGGCCGAGCGGCTCGGGCTGCTGCCGGAGATCGCGCGCATCCATTATCCGGTCGACAGCCTCGCCTTCGTCGACGAGGACGGCCACGAGCGCTTCGCCCTGCCCTATCCGGTCCTGCGACGCCTGCTCTTCGGCGATCGCCACTTCAATTTCATGCGCGGCGATCTCGAGCATCTGCTCCACGACGCGCTGCCGGCGGGAACGGAGATCCGCTTCGGCACGACCGTCGACCAGCTGGACAACATCGGCGGAGGCGTCGAAGTCAAGCTCAGCGATGGGTCGATGCAGCTGTTCGATCTCGTCGTGGGTGCGGACGGCGTCCATTCGCGCGTGCGCGAGCTGGCGTTCGGCGGCGAGAAAGAGTTCCTGCGCCCGCTCGGCTACCGCACGCTCGCCTTCATCGTCGAAGACCCGGAGCTGCATGCGCTCGTCGGCAACGCGTTCCGCACGCTTACCACGCCGGGACGTCAGGTGGCGGTGTACGCGCTGCGCGGCAATCGCGTCGCCACGTTCTTCATTCATCAGGCCGAAGGCGACGCACCGCCCGACTTCGGGCTCGCAGCCGCGCGCGACGAGCTGCGCCGCGTTTACGGCGCGATGGACTGGCTCGTACCGGATCTCATCGTTCGCTGCGGCGAGAACTCGCAGGTCTATTTCGACGAGGTGGCGCAGATCGTCGTTCCGAGCTGGCACCGCGGCCGCATCGTGCTGTTGGGAGACGCTTGCCAGTGCGTGTCGCTCCTGGCAGGCCAGGGCGCATCGATGGCGCTGGCAGGCGCATACGTACTCGCCGAGGAGCTCGCCGAAGGAGAGGACATCGCCTTCGCGCTCGCGCGCTACGAAAATCGCATGCAGCCGAGCATCGAAACGAAGCAGGCGTCGGGGCGCAATCTGGCGCGTTGGTTCGTGCCGCGCGGCCCGCTCCGCCTGGCGATGCGCGATCTGTTCATGCGTCTGTCGACGTGGCGTCCAGTGGCGCACTTCGTACGGCGACAGCTCGCCGCCGACAGCGTCGTGACCCGAGCGGCGATCTGAGCGTGTCGGCCGAGCGCCATCCACTCGCGCGGTTGATCGCAAGGCAGCAGACCGCTGCCCTGGTCGCGACGGCCGCCGACTACGTCGTCATGACCGCTTGTGTCCGG
>DASXOU010000982.1:0-6412 GCA_036494045.1 Polyangia bacterium
GAAGGCGGAAGTGAAGACCTACCGCATCACCGAGAAGGCGCCGACGGTCGACGTCGGCAACACGCAGCAGCAGACCGCCGTCACCAACGAGTTCGTGCGCAACACGCCGGTCCGCGGCCGTACCTACGACGCGGTCCTCACGCTCGCCCCGGGCGCCGCGACCGACCCGGTCGGCTTCTCGTTCAACGGCGCGACCGGCCCCGAGAACAACTTCCTCATCGACGGCGTGAACACGACCGACCCGGCCTATGGCCTCCTCGGCACGCAGCTCACCCTCGAGTTCATCGGTGAGACCGAGATCATCACCGGCGGTTACAACGCCGAGTACGGCCGCGCCACCGGCGGCGTGGTCAACGTCATCACCAAGTCGGGCTCGAACCAGTTCCACGGCGATTTGTGGTTCTACGCTACGCCGTTCCAGCTCGACCCGAACCTCATCGGCCGCTCGGGCGAAGCGATCGCGACCAAGACCAAGCAGAAGTACGGCTTCGACTTCGGCTTCGACCTCGGTGGCCCGATCGTCAAGGACAAGATCTGGTTCTACGTCGGCTTCCAGCCCACGTTCAACACCAGCGAGACCGACCGCTACGTCCGCACCCGCCAGGACGCGAACCTGCCCGCCGGCATGACGACCGGCGCCTACGCGGGCGATCTCGACCCGAACTCGAGCTGCCCGAAGGGCCTCGACAGGTCCTTCTGCAACACGCCGGGCCTGCTCGCGCCGGGCTACACAACGATCGTCGATCCGTCGTTCACCAAGCACTACAGCACCGATTCGCGCCTCTACAACTGGATCGCCAAGCTCAACTTCCAGCTCAACCAGAACAACAGCTTGGTGCTGCAGTACATCGGCTCGCCGTCGACGTCGTCGGGCTCGCCGCTCGGCGTCAACGGCAACGCCGACGACTCGACGTTCCTCGGCTCGTCGTTCGAGAACACGCACGACGCGTCGTTGCACTTCGTCTCGAAGCTCGCCGATCGCCGCCTCCAGCTCGACGTCCTCGTCGGCTACCACTACGACGACCTGCAGTACACGCCGGGCGCCGGTGGCGGCTCGCTCGCGGGCGCCGTCGGTGTCGACCAGTCCGCGTTCTACACGCCGATCGAGTCGCTCGCGCTGTTCCAGCCGGGCATCACGCCCTGCGCGATCCAGACGGTGCACGGCTCGTCGTTCAACCCCTGCCCGGTGCAGAACTACACCGTCGGCGGCTGGGGCTACCTCGACCACAAGACGACGCAGCGTATCTCGGCGGCGGCGTCGGCGACCTACTTCGCGCGCCTCGGCGGCACCCACGCCTTGAAGCTCGGGTTCGACTTCGAGGACAACATCTTCTCGCATCAGCGTAACTACACCGGTGGCGCGTACTACGAGGTCCAGTCGGACGGCTCGATCGTCGTCTATCGTCAGTACGCCGCGAAGGACCCGAACGGCACTTCGGGCAGCATGGCCATCGATCAGTCCGCTACCGGCTTCAACTCGACGGAGAAGACGCTCAACTACGGCGCCTACCTCCGCGACTCGTACAACGTCGGCTTCATCCCGGGCCTGACGGTGAACGCGGGCGTTCGCTGGGAAGCGCAGCAGGTTCAGGGCGCCGACGGCTCGACGCAGATCGGCATCTACGACAACTGGGCGCCGCGCGTCGGCGCGATCTACGACTTCACGCGCAAGGGCCGCGGCAAGATCTTCGCGAGCTACGGCTGGTTCTACGAGTCGATCCCGATGGACATCAACGACCGCTCGTTCTCGGGCGAGGGCGCTGTGCTCTCGGCGCCCGCGGGCGGCACCTGCATGCCGAACGCGCAGGGCATCTACGACCTGTCGACCTGCAAGCCGAACTCGATGATCACGAACTCCAACGTCTCGGGCGGCTCGTACTCGTCGGTGTCGCCGGGCCTCAAGGGCATGTACTCGGAAGAAGTCGTCGCCGGCATCCAGTACGACGTCGGCTTCGACCTCGTCCTCGGCGCCTCGTACATCCACCGCGACCTCGGCCGCATCATCGAGGATATGTCGCCGAACGCGGGCTCGGACTTCATCATCGCCAACCCGGGCTCGACTCCGGATCCGGGCGTCATCAAGGACCTGCAGAGCCAGATCGCGTCGACGTCGGATCCGATGAAGAAGGCGGAGCTCACCAAGACGCTCGGCCTCTATCAGCAGATCAACGTCGGCTTCCCGAAGCCGGTTCGTAACTACGACGCCCTCGTGCTCACGGCGACCAAGCGCCTCTCGCACAACTTCCTCATCCTGGCGTCGTACACGTACTCGCGTACGCTCGGTAACTACCCCGGCACCTTCCAGGCGTCGAACGGTCAGCTCGACCCGAACATCTCGTCGCAGTACGACCTTCGCGAGCTCCTCCTCAACCGCAACGGTCCGCTTCCGAACGACCGTCCGCACATCCTCAAGGTGCAGGGCTCGTACTTCATCCCGTTCGGTCAGAACACGATCGTCGCCGGCCTCGCGTTCAACATGCAGTCGGGTACGCCGATCGAAGTCCTCGGCGCCAACACCCTGTACGGCGTGCAGGAAACCTTCATCCTGCCGCGAGGGTCGGGCGGCCGTACGCCGACCCTGACGTCGTTCGACCTCCACGTGTCGTACCGCCGTCAGCTCTCGCGCCTGTTCGGGTTCGAGGCGTATGCGGACGTGTTCAACTTGTTCGATCAGCAGGAAGTGACGGCGGTCGACCAGTCGTACACGACGTCGAACGTCAACCCGATCGAGAACGGCAAGATCGCGGACCTCGTGAACCTGAAGCAGGTCAACGGCATTCAGCCGCTGTTGAACCCGAACTACGGTCACCCGATCGGATACCAGGCGCCGCTGTCGATGCGCGTTGGTCTCCGCCTCTCGTTCTAGTAGTCGCTTAGCTTCGTGAAACAAAACTGGCCCGTCGGGGAAACCTGGCGGGCCAGTTTCTTTTTGTGCGCGTTGATCGTGGCGGCGGGCGGCGTGGCAGGGGCCGATGCGCGCGCGATCGTCGTCGAGGCGCGCACGCAGGATCCGGCGCGGATCGACGCGTGGGCGGGGATCTTGAAGAGCGGGGCGGCGGCGGAGCGCGCGGCGGCGGCATTTGCGTTGGGGCAGCTCGGGACGGCGTGGGAGCCGGTCGGCGACGAAGCGCGCGCGCGGGCGGAGACGGCGCTAGTGACGGCGCTGCCGGACGAGAAGGACGCGACGGCGCGCGATCGAATCGTGGAGGCGCTCGGCAAGGTCGGCGGCACGAAGGCGGCGGCGGTGCTGGCGGCGGCGCTCGACGGAAAAGAGCGCGTGCGCGCGGCGGTGGCGCTGGCGGCGCTGGCGAAGAACAAGGTCGCGCTCGACGGGGCGACGCGCGGAAAGCTGGAGAAGCTGCTCGCCGACAAAGACGCGCAGGCGCGTTGGGCGGCGGCGCTGGCGCTTGTGCGCATGCGCGATCCGGCGAGCCGCCCGGCGCTGCGCGGCTGCACCAAGGATTCGGCGGCGAACGTGCGCGCGGCCTGCGCCAAGGCGCTCGCCGACGTCGGCGGGCAAGACGACGCCCTTGCGTTGGCGCCACTGCTCGACGACGGCGACGGGCGCGTGGCGGCGGAGGCGGCGCGCACGCTGGTGAAGCTGGCGAGCCAGTGCGCGGACTCGGGCTGCCGCGCGCTCGAGGCGATCGAGAACGCGCGCGTGCCGTGGCGCCCGTCGGTGGTGCAGGCGGTGACGTTCGAGCATCCGCGCGGGATGGCGGCGGCGGCGTACCTGCGCGTGGCGTACGACGCGGTGCCGAAGGCGGACAAGCTCGACGAGCGGACGCGCGCGATTCTCGCCTGCAAGCTGGCGATGGCGCACGACCGCGCGCTCGGGCAGCTCGAGCTCGTGCCCGTGTGCGGCGACGCGCGCGTGAGCGAGCGCGAGCGCGGCGCGTGGGCGGCGGAGGCGCTCGTCGGCGGCGGCGCGCCGGCGGCGGCGCTGCTGGCGAAGCTGGCGGCGAGCCCGATCGCGGCGGTGCGCGAGGCGGCGGCGGAGGGCGCCGATGCGGCGACGGTGCGGAAGCTCCTTGGCGACGCGGACGCGCCGGTGGTGGCGGCGGCGGCCGAACGCGCCGAGGCGCTCAAGCTGACGGCGGCGGCGCCGGAGCTGCGCGCGGCACTGCTGCGTGTGCACGGCGCGGACGCGGTCGAGGCGCAACAGTCGCTCCTCGGCGCGGCGGCGAGCCTGAAGCTGACGGCGCTGGTGCCCGAGGTGCGCGCGCTCGTCGACGCCGAGCCGTACGCCTTGCGCCAGGCGGCGGCGCACGCGCTGACGGCGCTGACGGGGACGCCGACGGTGGCACGCGCGCCGTCGCTGCCGACGGAAGCGCCGAAGCTGCCGCCGGCGACGGTGCGGCTGAAGACGACGCGCGGAACCATCGTCGCGCGCTTATGGGTCGACGATGCGCCGCGGACCGCCGGCAACTTCGTCGCGCTCGCGCGCAAGAAGTTCTACGACACGCTGACGTTTCATCGCGTGGTGCCCGATTTCGTGTCGCAGGGCGGCGACCCGCGCGGCGACGGCGCGGGCGGGCCGGGCTACATGATCCCGTGCGAGATCGGGATGCGCCGCTACGGCGAGGGCGTGATGGGGATGGCGCTGTCGGGGCGCGACACCGGTGGCAGCCAGTTCTTCTTCACGCAGGCGCCGGAGCCGCATCTCGACGGGCGCTACACGGCGTTCGGCGAGGTCGTGAGCGGGCGCGAGGTGGTCGACGCGCTTGTCGAGGGCGACGTGATCCTGGAGCTCACCGTCGAGTGAGGCGCGCGGTCGTGCTGGCGCTGGCCGCGGCGGCCGGTTGCGCGCCGACGGTGCGCGCGGGTGATTGGTTCGCGACGCCGCTCGAGCAGGCGGCGGCGCCGCGCGCGCGGTTGCAGGCGCGCTGGCGCGTCGAGCCGGCGCCGGCGACCTGCGCGGCGACGGGCGCGCCGATCGTGTTTCTGCCGGCGCTCGGTCTGACGCAGCATTCGTGGGCGGGCGTGACGGCCAAGCTGGGCGCGTGCCGGCGGCGCGTGCTCGTCGATCTGCCGGGCGTGGGCGAAGCGCCGGCGACCGGCGCGTTCGGCGCCGACGAGGTGCTGGCGGCGCTCGTCGACGTCGTCGACGCCGTGGCGCCGGGCGGGCGCGTGGTGCTGGCGGGGCACTCGCTCGGCGGCGCGATCGCGGCGCGGCTGGCGGAACGGTTGGGCTCGCGCGTGGAGGCGCTGGTGCTGGTGGCGGCGCCGCTGGCGCGCTTTCCGCTGAGCCGCTGGGAGCGGCTCTTGCTGCTGCCGTCGCTGTGGCCGCCGCTGTTGCACCTCGCCGGCGCGTGGGAAGGCGTGCGCATCGGGCTCGGGCGCGTCGATGCCGGCGGCGAGCGCGTGTCGCCGCTCGATGTCGCGCTCATCGCCGACGAGTGGAGCGACCACCGGCGGCGCGGCGCGGTGCGCGAGTACTACCGCGCGTTTCTCGACGGGCGCGAGGTCGAGCGCAGCGGCGCGGCGGCGCGCGCGGCGGCGACGCGCAAGCTGTGCGTGTGGGGCGCGGACGATCGCATCGTGCCGGCGCCGTTCTTCGTCGAGCCGTCGTGCGCGCAGGAGATCGTGGCCAGCGCCGGGCACCTCATGCCGCTGACGATGCCGGCGACGATCGCGGGATTGATCGATCGCTTTCTCGCGGCGGCGCCGATGATGCCGCAGCCGGCGCTCGATCGGGCGATCGCCACGCGCGACGGCGCGCGCCAGTCTGGCGAGCGCGTGTGGTCGGCGCGGCGCGAGCTGTTCCCGGTCGTAGGAGTGGGCGCGCTGGTGCCGGTGAGTGGGCCGCGCGACGGGCGGGTCGACCTGTCGTTCCACGCCGGCGTCGCGCGCGGCGGGATCGATCCGCACTTTCCCGTCGAGGCCGGGCGCGTGGCGCTGCTGGTCGGCGCCGCCATCCGCGGCGACGCCAGCGGTTGGCAGTTCGCGTATTTGCGCGCAACCGGGCGATTCGAGCTGGTTTGGCGGTGGGGCGGCGGGTACCACGTCGACGGCACGCTGATGGTGGATCCGCGCAACGGGCACGTCGGTGGGTACGGCGCGGTCGGGTACACGCCGTCGGTGGTGCCGTGGCTGCGCGCGTTCGTCGGCGGCGGCGCGCTGCCGGGCGACGGCGTGCGCGCTCTGGTTGGAGTGGACGTCACCGCGCGCGTGACGGGGCTGTTGTTCTAGTCCGCGGTGCGTTCACAGAATTTGTGGGACTCTGCGCCGTGAGCCGGCCGTAGCGTGAGGGGGAAACCAACCGTGACCTCGAACGTTTACTCCCCAACGGAATGGCGACACCGCGTTCGCGCTTTAGCGCGGACGCCAGGATGTTGAGCGCAATCACCGACGGCGCGGAACGAGCACCGATCTCCCTCTGTCCTCAGCGAACTTTGTCACGGCACAGTTG
>DASXOU010000983.1:0-5809 GCA_036494045.1 Polyangia bacterium
GGCCGAGCGCGGGCGCGAGGCGCGCCACGCTGCGGGCGAGCGCGGCGACGTCGTCGGGCGTCAGCGCCTGCGGGCCGTCGGAGCGAGCGCGGCCCGGCTCCGGATGGCACTCGACGATGAGCCCGTCGGCGCCGGCGGCGAGCGCGGCCAGCGCCAGCGGCTGCACCAGGGCGCGCGTGCCGGCGGCGTGCGACGGATCGGCGATCACCGGCAGGCCGGTGCGCAGCTTGGCGAGCGCGAGGCCACCGAGATCGAGCGTGGCGCGCGTGCCCGGCTCGAAGCTGCGGATGCCGCGCTCGCACAAGATGACGCCGGGGGCGCCGCCATCGAGCAGATATTCGGCGGCGGCGAGCCATTCGTCGACGGTGGCGCCGAACCCGCGCTTCAAGAGAATCGGCCGGCCGGCGCGCGCGGCGGCCTTGAGCAGCGACGAGGCGGCCATGGTGCGCGCGCCGATCTGGATGAGCTCGCAGAATTCGGCGACTCGCGCGACCGCGGCTTCGGACGTCGCTTCGGAGACGACGGCGAGGCCGAAGTCGTCGGCGACGCGGCGGAGCAGCGGCAGGCCATCGTCGCCGAGGCCCTGGAATGCGTAGGGCGAGGTGCGCGGCTTGAACGCGCCGCCGCGCAGGAAGCGGGCACCGGCGGCGTGGGCCGCGGCGGCGGCGGCGGCGAGATCGGGCTCGTTCTCGACGGCGCAGGGGCCGAGCATCAGCGTCCACTCGTCGCCGCCGACGGCGATCGGGCCCTGCGGCGTGTCGACGGTGACGGGGCCGCGCGCGGCGGCGACGCGGGGGTTGGGCTCGTCGGCGGCGAGGATCGACTCGACGGCGTCGAGCGCGGCCAGGCGCGCGAGTGTGGCGTCGTCGAAGGGCGCGTGGGGGCCGACGACCTCGACGGCGACGCGACCGGGCCCGCGCACGCGGCGGCACGAAGCGCCGGCGCGGGCGAGCGCGGCTTCGACGGCGCGCGTCTCGGCGACGGAGGCGCCGGCGTGGAGGAGCACGATCATCGCAGCAGCTCCGGCGTCATCGCAGCGCCTCCACGATCGCGCAGGCGGCGAAGACGAGGCTGACGTAGCCGTTGAGATCGAAGAAGGCCTTGTCGACGCGCGACAGATCCGTCGGCGAGACGATGCGCTGCTCGTAGGCGAGCGTGGCGGCGATGACGGCGACGCCGGCGCCGTAGATGACGCCGAGCTGCAAGAGCACGCCGAACGCGACCAGCCCGACGACGGCGGCGACGTGTAGCGCCCGCGAGATCCCGAGCGCGCGCGAGACGCCGAAGCGCGCGGGGATCGAGCCGAGGCCGCGCCCGCGATCGAAGGCGACGTCTTGCGTGGCATAGATGATGTCGAAGCCGGCGACCCAGGCGGCGACGGCGAGGCTGAGCGCGAGCGGCGCCCACCCGAAGCCGTTGGTGATGGCGATCCACGCGCCGGCGGGCGCGCCGCCGAGGCAGACGCCGAGCCACAGATGCGTGGCCCAGGTGAACCGTTTGGCGAGCGAGTAGCCGCCGAGGATGGCGAGCGCGATCGGCGAAAGGAGGAGCGGCGTCGGGCCGAGCAGCGCCGCGGCGGCGACGAAGACGAGCGCGGCGGCGAAGGTGACGGCCACCGCGCCGCCGAGCGAGACGGCGCCGCGCGGGAGCTCGCGATTGGCGGTGCGCGGATTGGCGGCGTCGAAGCGGCGATCGGCGACGCGGTTGAAGCCCATGGCCGCGGTGCGCGCGGCGGCGACGGCGACGATGATGAGCGCCAGGCGCGCGGGCGAGAACGGCACGGCGCCGTGACGCCAGGCGAGCGCGGCGGCGCCGAGCGCGAACGGCAGCGCGAAGATCGTGTGCGGGAGCGCGACCAGGCGCGCGTAGCGGCCGAGCCCGCGCGCTGCGACCGGCGCGCTCACGCGATCGGCCGCGCTCACGCGAGCCTCCGTACCGGCGCGTCCGCGCCTTCATGTACGATCCACGCAACCGGATCGCGCACGCCTTGTTGATCGTCGCCGATCGCGATCAGTCCCGGCCGCTTGCCCACCGACAGCGCGCCGAGGTGCGCCGCGCCCATCGCCATCGCGCCGCCTGCCGTCGCCGCGCGCAAGAGCCACTCGGGCTCGACGCCGGCGCGCGCCAGCGTCTGCGCGTCGCCGAGGACGTCGAGCGTGGGGCACGACGCCAGTGAATCAGTACCGAGGGCCACGCGCAGCCCGGCGGCGCGAATCCCGCCGATGGGCGGCAAGCGGCGGCCGATGTGCAGGTTCGAGCGCGGGCACAACACGGCGATACAGCCGTAGCGCGCCGCGCGCTCGAGCGACTCGGAGTCCGCTACCGTCAAATGTACAAGAAGTGTTCCCGGCCCGAGCACGCCGAGCGAGTCGAGCCACGCGATCGGGCGGATGCCAGGCACCGCGACCGACGGCAGCGCGTCGCGCTCGGCGAGAAACTCGGCGAAGGGGCCGGCGCCGTCGACGAGCCAGGCCGCCTCCGCCGGATCTTCTTCGACGTGGATCGACGCCAAGCGTCCGCCGTTGCGCGCCGCCAACGTGCGCAGCGCCGCCGGGCCGCAGCTGTACGCGGCGTGCGGCGTCTCGCGTCCGCGCGCCGATTGCAGCGCCGATTGCAGCGCCGACTGCACGGCCGACTGCATCGCCGGCGGCTCGCCGCGCGGCGCGATGCGCTCGGTGAGCACGCGCGCTTCGATGCCGGCGTCGGCCCACAGGGGCGCGGTGCCGCCGTCGTTGGTGATGTCGACGGCGCCGACGGTGCCGCGCGCCGCCATCTGCTTGGCCGCCGCGCGCGCGACGTCGACGTTGGTCGGCGTGCGCGTAGCGAGGAGGCGCCGCACCCACGGCACGAGGCCGTCGCCGCCGGGCACGCGCACGTGCGACAGCTCGAGGTGCGTGTGCGCGTTGATCGTGCCCGGCATGAGCACGCCGCGATGCTCGACGACGGCGCCGAGCTCGGCGATCGCGTCGCGCCCGCCGACGGCCGCGACGCGATCGCCGTCGAGGGCGACGGCGCCGTCGCGGATCGGCGGCTCGGCGATGGGCACGACCCACGGCGCGGCGTGGACGATCACGGCCGCCTCACGACGACAACCTGCCGTAGCGCATGTCGCGCCGCACCGGCACGAAGCCGGCCGCGCGCACGTGCCGCTCGATGCCGGCGACGTCCATCTTGTAGACGGTGCCCGCCGCCGACACCACGTTCTCCTCGAACATCACCTGCCCGAAATCGTCGGCGCCAAAATGGAGCGCCGCTTGCCCGACGGCCGCGCCCATCGTCGGCCACGAAGCCTGCAGGTGCGGAATGTTGTCGAGCGCCAGCCGCGCCGTCGCCAGCGTGCGCAGATAGGCGTGCGCGCTGCCGTCGCCGCCGGGCAGGCGCGTGTTGCCGGGCTGAAACGGCCAGCAGATGAACGCGGTGAAGCCGCCGGTCTCGTCCTGCAGGTCGCGCAGCTTCAAGAGATGCTCGGCGCGCTCGGGCAGCGTCTCGCCGCAGGCGAACATCATCGTCGACGACGAGCGCAGCCCGAGCCGGTGGCCGACGCGCATCACCTCCAGCCACTCGGACGACGAGCACTTGAGCTTGGCGATGCGCGCGCGCACGCGGTCGACGAGGATCTCGGCGCCGCCGCCGGGCAAGGAGTCGAGCCCGGCCGCGACCAGGCGCCGCAGCACCGTCTCCAGCGGCAGCGACTCGAGCCGGCACAAATACAAGATCTCCTCGGGCGACAGCGCGTGCAGCTTGATCGGATAGGTCGACTTCAGATGGTGGAACAGATCTTCGTACCAGGTGAGCGGCAACTCGGGATTGAGGCCGCCTTGCAGGAGGATCTGCACGCCGCCCGCGTCGACGGTCTCGCGGATCTTCTGCCCCATCACTTCGCGTGAGAGCACGTAGCCCTCGTCGGTGTCGCCGGGGTTGCGGAAGAACGCGCAGAAGCGGCAGGCGGTGACGCAGATGTTGGTGTAGTTGATGTTGCGCTCGACGATGTAGCTGACCGCGCCGTCGGGGTTGATGGCGCGGCGGCGCTTGTCGGCGGCGGCGCCGAGCTCGATTAGATCGGCGCGCTCGAACAGCGCCGTGATCTCGGCGGCCGAGAGGCGCCCGCCGTCGCCGGCACGCGCCACCGAAGCGCGCACGTCGATCGTCGCCGGCGTGGTTCCGTCGAATGTACGCAAAGTCGCCGGCGGCAACAGGCCCGCCGTGGCCGCGCGCGCCAGATACTCGTTCGCGCCTGCAACCATATTGTCATCGAGACGGAACCACAGCTCCTCGGTCAGGTAGTGGCGCGCGCGATCGGTGGCCACGCCGTGCCGTCCGGCGTCGGCGGCGATCTCGTCGAGCCGCTCGAGCCCATGCCCGAGCGATCGCGCCAGCAGGGTGCACACCTCGGCGTCGACGACGTCGGCGCGTCCGGCCCACACCGCGAAGACGAACGGCTTGCCGGTCATCGCGCGCCACAGCTCGGCCAGATCGTAGACGTAGGCGAACTTGCGCGCCGCGGTCGCTTGCAGCGCCGGATCGCCGATGATGACGGCGCCACGCGTGCCCTCGACGCACGCCGCCAGCTCCGACGGCGGACGCGCCTCGTAACGCGGCTCGATCGCACCGGGCATCGCGCTCGGCACGGCCTCGCGCGAGGCACCTCGCCTTGCTCCGCTCGGCTCGCCGCTACGCGTCGCCCGCCGCTCGCGCAGGAGCAGGCGCGCCAGCGTCACCGATGTGCGCGACGACTGATCGAGCGCGACCGTAGCGAGCTCGTGCGCCGGCACATCGGCGACGAGCAGGACCGAGCCCACCTTTTGCCGCGCGCCGATGCACACGTCGGGCACCGCGACGAGCTCGCCCTGCCGCGCCAGCGCCGCGACGGGGAGCAGCGCCAGATCGCACTCGCGCTCGGCGAGCCGGCGCGCACCCTCCGCCGGCGAGCAGAGCTGCAGCTCGATGCTGGCCGGCGCATCGGCGACGAGACCCGAGATCAGCGGTCGCGTGTTGAGAAACGGCGCGGCGGCGAGGCGCAGCTTGGTCGATCCACTTTGCGTCGATCGCACAATAAGTGTCACGCGAGCACCTCGAGCGACTTCCGCTGCTTGACCGACAGCACGGCGTCGAGCGCCGGCCCTTCGGCGACGACGTTATACAAGGTGTCGCGCTCGACCGGTACGCGGCCGGCGGCGCGAATCAGGCGCACCAGCTCCGATCGCGTCAGCGCGTCGGGCGCGCGCGAGCCGGCCATCTTGTAGATCTTCTCTTCCTCGACGGTGCCGTCGACGTCGTCGGCGCCGTACCACAGCGCGATCTGCGCCGCCTTGACGCCGAGCATCGCCCAGTAGGCCTTGACGTGCGGAATGTTGTCGAGCATCAGCCGCGCGACCGCAAACAGGCGCAGATCGTCGATCCCCGTCGGTCCGGGCAGCTTCTCGAGCGCGTTGTTCTCGTTGTGGAACGCGAGCGGAATGAAGGTCTGGAAGCCGCCGGTCTCGTCCTGCAGCGCGCGCAGGCGAACCATGTGATCGACGCGCTCTTCGACGGTCTCGATGTGTCCGTAGAGCAGCGTGCAGTTCGAGCGCAGCCCCATCTTGTGCGCCACGCGATGGATCGCGAGCCAGCCGTCGGCGTCGACCTTGTCGGCGCAGATCTTTCGCCGCACGCGATCGGCGAACACCTCGGCGCCGCCGCCGGGCAACGAGCCGAGCCCGGCCGCGACCAACCGCTCGAGCACGTCCGTGATCGTCATCCCGTAATGCTCGGCGTAGTAGGCGATCTCGACGGCGGTGAAGCCCTTGATGTGCAAGTGCGGCCGCTCGCG
>DASXOU010000984.1:0-2585 GCA_036494045.1 Polyangia bacterium
GCCGTCGACGTACTCCATCACCATGTAGGGCCGTCCGTCGTCGAGCGCGTGCAGCTCGGTCACCGCGGCGACGTTCTCGTGCACCACGCGTCCGGCGATGCGCGCCTCGCGGGCGAAGCGCTCGTGCATGCGCGCGTTGTGGCGATGCTCGGCGTGCAGGATCTTGATGGCGACGTGGCGCCCGAGCGCCTCGTGCTCGGCGAGGAACACCTCGCCCATGCCGCCCTGGCCGAGCGGCTCGACGAGCACGAAGCTGCCGACGCGATCACCGGGTCCGAGCGGCGCGCAGCGATGCAGCGGGATGACGGCCGACACCGCGCACTACTCCTCGTTGCCTCGTAGCCCGTTGCGCGAGAGCAGGCCGTAGAGCCCTTGCCGCGTCAGACCCGCCAGCTCGGCGGCGCGGCGGATGTTGTTGTTGGTGCGCGTGAGGAGCGCGCGCAGATACTCTTTTTCGAAGGTCGAGCGCGCCGACTGCAGCGACGGCAACTTCGCGCTGCCGCCGAACGCCTCCACCAGATCGAGCATGGGCGTGCCGTCCGACGACCTCTGGGCGCGCGCCCGCTCGACGACGTTGCGCAGCTCGCGCACGTTGCCCGGCCAATCGTGCTCCTCGAGCACCTTGAGCCACGCCGCCGGCAAGGGCGCCGCGCCGTCGAGGAACTGATTGACGAGCAGCGGAATGTCCTCGCGACGCTCGCGCAGCGCCGGAATCGCCACGCGCAGCACCGTCAGCCGGAAGTACAAGTCCTGGCGGAAACGCCCCGCCTGCACCTCGCGCGCGAGCACGCGATTGGTCGTGGCGATGACGCGCGCCGAGATCGTCCGCGCGTGCGACTCGCCGAGACGGCGCATCTTGCCGCGCTCGATCACGCCGAGCAGCTTCGGCTGCAGCTCGATCGGCAGCTCCGCGATCTCGTCGAGCACGACGGTGCCGCCGGCGGCGCGCTCGAAGATGCCCGGCCGCGACGTGTCGGCGCCGGTATACGCGCCGCGCGCCACGCCGAACAATTCGGCTTCCATGAGATGGCGCGGAATCGCGCCGCAGTCGACGATCTCGAAGGGCCCGTCCTTGCGCAGCGAGTGATCGTGCAGCGCCCGCGCCGCGACCTCCTTGCCCGTCCCGGTCGGCCCTTCGATCAGGACCGGCGCGTCCGCCTCGGCGAACCGCTGCAAGCGGCCGAAGACCATCTTCATGGCGAGCGAGCGCCCTTGCAGCCCGCCGAAGCGCGGCACCGGCGCATACGGCATCTCCGCCTCGGCCTCCATCGCCGCCAGCGACAGCACCGTGCGCCCGACGAGGATGCACTGTCCCGGCTCGACGCGCGCGTCCTCGACGAGCGCCGCGCCTACCTGCACGCCGTTGCGCGATCCGAGGTTGCGGATCTGCACGCCGCCGAGCACGAGCGACAATTCCGCGTGCATCCAGCTGACGCTGCCGTCGGTCAAGACCAGCCCGCACGCGGGCGCGCGACCGACGAGCAGCGGCTTGTCG
The DNA here is from genome assembly GCA_036494045.1 of Polyangia bacterium. Taxonomy (GTDB): domain Bacteria; phylum Myxococcota_A; class Polyangia; order Palsa-1104; family Palsa-1104; genus JAQBQH01. Next base: position 1,496 of record DASXOU010000984.1, read on the forward strand.
CCGAGCTCGACGACGGCGCCGCGATCGGGCCCTTGGACGACCTCGACCCGCACCTTGCGCAGGTTGACCGTCAACGGCTTTTTGTCTTCACCGAGGTTTTCGGTGGCGATCTCGTGGCGCTCGGACGTGGCTGCGTTCATGTCGACGCACGGTTGAGCAAGAACCATACCCCCGGGCTTTCCGTCGCAGGACCGCGGAAACACGGACCATCACTATGGGTGACGCGTCTCGTCTGGAGACTGCGCCCCCACTGGTTAACTCCGATTGACACTCGCCAGGTGGCTACGAAGCAGCGCGGAATTGGCGGCGATACAAGTCGGCGTAGACGCCGCCGGCGGCGATGAGCGCGTCGTGCGATCCGCGCTCGATGATGCGCCCGGCGTCGACGACGAGGATGAGATCGGCCGAGCGGATCGTGCTCAGCCGGTGCGCGATGACGACGCTGGTGCGGCCGGCGAGCAGCGTGCCGAGCGCGCGCTGGATCGTGGCTTCAGTGCGCGTGTCGATGTTGGCGGTCGCTTCGTCGAGGATGAGGATGCGCGGATCGGCGAGCACCGCGCGCGCGAACGCGACCAACTGGCGCTGGCCCTGGCTCAACGTGGCGCCGCCTTCGCCGAGCTGCGAGTCGTAGCCGCCGGGCAGGCGCGCGATGAAGTCGTGCGCGTCGACGGCGCGCGCGGCCTTCTCGATCTCTTCGCGCGTCGCCGTCGGACGTCCGTAGCCGATGTTGTCGGCGAGCGATCCGGAGAACAGAAACGGCTCTTGCAGCACCATCGCGATCGGCCGACGCACGCTCGCGCGCGTGAGCGCCTTGACGTCGTGCCCGTCGAGCATCACGCGCCCCGCCGTCGCGTCGTAGAAGCGCGGGATGAGCGCGGCGATGGTCGTCTTGCCGGCGCCGGTCCTGCCGACGAGCGCGACCGTCTGCCCGGCGGCGACGTCGAAGCTGACGTCGTCGAGCACGGGGCGCGCGGGATCGTAGGCGAACGAGACGTGCTCGAAGGTGATGCGCCCTTGCGGGTTGTCGAGCGCGACGGCGTCGGGCGCGTCGGCCGGCTCGCGCTGCTCGTCGAGGATCGAGTAGATGCGC
>DASXOU010000985.1:0-7323 GCA_036494045.1 Polyangia bacterium
ATCCCAACTACGCCTACGACTGGCGCCTCGGCGTGCCGTCGCTGACGCAGCTCATCGCGCTGCGCCTCCAGCTCATGGGCATGGAGGACCCGAGCTTCACCAGCGACGGGCGCTTCAACGCCGAGCTCATGTCGTATCACGACGCGCTGGTCAAGCAGCTCGAGGTCATGAGGGCCGGCATCCGCTGCAACGCTTTCGACGTGACCGGTCATGCGTCTGGCCCGAACCCGACGCTGCCCTATACGAGCGACAACTGGTACGTCTCCTGCGCCGACATCTACACCGGCGTCAACGAGACGTGGGCGTGGTCGATCGGGGCCGACGAGCACGGCAACGCCGCCTGGTATGCAGCCAACGTGCAGCCGAAGCTCGATCAGGCGCGCCGCGATCTGACCGCCAAGCTGCCGCTGTTCGGCGTCCAGGCCATGGTCGACACGCTCTATCTCTACGCGCACCCGGCGACGGAGCTGACCCGCTACAAGCCGCAGATCGAGCCCGCGACCAACGGGTCGCTATGCCTCGACGTGCGCAGCGAGCAGCCCGTCGACGGCACGCCGGTGCTCTTGTGGCCCTGCGCGAGCGGCTTGCCGGGGCAGCAGTGGCACTACGACCGCGAGCAGCAGACCATCGTCAACACCGCGTTCAACAAGTGTCTCGACGTGCGCGGCGGCAGTCCCTTGCCGGGCACGATCGCGGAGATCTGGCCGTGCGTCGCCGGCGACGACGCGCAGCGCTGGACCTACAGCTTCGAGGACGACGGCCTGCGCAACGCGGCCGGTAACGCCTTGCAGGTCTCGCTGAACTACGTCGTCGGCGGCGAGTCGGTCGTGACCTGGCCCTTCGATCCGAGCTATCCGGCGGAGCGCTGGGTCTCGCCGGCGTTCCCGCGCGTGATCGGGTTCCATCCCTAGGCAGGTCGAACGAAGGCGCGCGCGACGTCGAGCAGGTTGGCGAGATCGATCGGCTTGGTCACCCGCTCGTTGCAGCCGGCGGCCATGCACTCGGCGCGGTGCTCGTCGATCGCATCGGCCGTCAGCGCGATGATGGGAACGCGCGAGCCGGCGCGGCGCAACCGGCGCGCGGCCTCGAGCCCATCGACCCCGGGCATGCGTACGTCCATGAGCACGAGATCGAAGTGCCCGCCCAGCACGCGCTCGACCGCTTGCAGACCGTCCTCGGCTTCGAGGACTTCGGCGCCGCAGAGCCGGAGCAGCTCGCTGATCGACTCGCGAATATCCTGATTGTCGTCGGCGAAGAGCAGGCGAACGCCGGTCAGCGCACCGCCGGCGCGCGGCACCGACAACGTGGGCGCGGGCGGCGCGGCCGCGATCGGCGCCGGCAAGACGAGGCGAAACGTCGAGCCCACGCCGGGCGCGCTGCTCGCGATCTCGAGCGTGCCGCCGAGCCCTTCGGCGAGGCGCCGCGACAACGCCAGCCCGAGACCGCTGCCGCCAAAACGCATCGCAATCGAATCGTCGCCCTGCTGAAACGGCGCGAACAGGCGCGCTGCCTGCGCAGCGGTGAGTCCGATGCCGGTATCGGCCACGTCGACGCTCAGCTGCGCCGCCGCCGCGGAGTACGCCACGCGCACCGTGATCGCGCCGTGCGCGGTGAACTTGATGGCGTTGCCGATGAGGTTGGTGAGGATCTGACGCAGCCGCTTGGGATCCGTGGCGACGAGCGCGGGCAGATCGCCGACGGCGTCGACCGACAAGCGCAGACTCTTGTGCTGCGCCTCGGTCTCCAGGTTGGCCACCGTCTCGGCGACGATCGCGAGCGGCGCCACCGCGACCGACTCGAGCTGCAGACGGCCGGCTTCGACCTTGGCCAGATCGAGGAGGTCATCGACGAGCGCGAGCAGCACGCGACCGTTCGACGACACGCGCGCGAGCAACTGCTGCCGACGCGTCTCGGCGCCGGCGTCGGCGACCAGCAGCTCGGTCAAGCCGAGGATGGCCGCCAGCGGCGTTCGAATCTCGTGGCTGATGTTGCGCAGAAAGGCGGTCTTGGCGCGATTGGCCTCTTCGGCGTCGTGCTTGGCACGCTCGAGGCCGGCGGTGGTGTACTGCAGCTCGCCCACGAGCACGTTCACGCCGTGCGCGAGGGCGTCGATCTCGTCGTGCGCCGAGGAGATGGACACGCGGCGATCGAGATCGCCGCCCGCCATGTGCTCGAGCGCGGTCAAGAGCTCGTCGATCCGATTGTCACTCACGTGACGAACGTGCGCAGCCACTCGAGCGCGCTGGCCTCGTCGCGAAACAGTCGCGTCGGCACGCCGGGCCGTGCCACGCGCAGGTAGATGTTGCCCATGATGCGGCCGAACGGCGTCGCCTCGACGACGAGCGCGAGCGCGGCGAACGACTCGACCAGCACTTCGCCGGTGTAGTAGTGGCGCACGTCGGGCTCGAGCGGGCGGCAGCGCGAGATGTCGACGAGGAGCGGCCGTTTCTGCTGGCCGCACGCCTCCACGGTCGCCGCCAGGTTCACGCACGCATCGGCGAGGGACTGCTGCACGCCGGCTTCGATCCGCGTGACGACGATTCCCTCGGGACGCAGCGCGATCTCCGCGGTCGGCGTTCGGGCCACGTTACGATTCTATATCAACTCGCAGCGTCGATCAGGGAATCGGCGGCGGCGGAACGAAGCCCTGCACGATGTAGACGCGGTCGTCACCGTCACCCCAGGTGAGGAACAGGTAATCGCCGGTGAGCGGCTCGAAGTAGGCGCCCCACGGCCGTGGGAATTTGCTCATGAACTCCTGGCGGCTCGTGGCCACCGGATCGCCGTTGTCGTCGGCGTCGTAGACGGCGACGCGATCTTGCGTGCGATCGCTCTGGCTCCACTCGGCGACGATGATCGACTGCTGCGTGAATCCGGGCGAGCCCGCCGGCACGTACGCGAACCCGCCCGGATTGTTCGGCAGCGTCACCGTCGTCGACAGCGCCGTCAGGTCATAGAGCCCGCCGCTGAGCGTGGCGGTCACGTCGTACCAGTGGCCGGCCGGCCAGGTCACCAGGCGCAGCTGGCCCGACGCCGTCGCCAAGCTCGGCGGAACGAAGCCGAGCCCGCCCGGTCCCATGTCGTCGGTCGAGCTCATGCCGAGCGTGCGCAGGTCGGTGTTGCTCGCGGGCATCGCGGCGCCCGCGGCGAGCTGCGCCAGGTTGAACTGCGGCCAGCCCGTGTAGACGAGCAGCTCTTGCGGGCCATATACGAGGTTGGCGTCGACGTAGGGCGTGTCGGCGATCTTCGTCGCGCTGCCGACGAAGCCGATGATGTGGCTGCACGCGCCGCGCTGCACGCCGATGGCGTAGATGGCGCCGGTGTCGCTCTCCGAGCCGCCCGCGACCAGCAGCGTCGACGGGTCGCCCGCTTTGACGACGGTGCCGCCGAGCGGATCGGGCACGCCGGGAACGGCGCCGAGGACGTAGGCGCTGTAGTAGGGCGCGAACGCCGGCGCCAGCTCCACTTCGCTGCCGGCCGGCATCGGCGGCGGCGGGCAGCCCTGCGATGCGCTGCCGTCGCCGACGGCAACGCCGAAGTCGGCAGCCGACGACGACGCGAGATCGGGATTGCCGCCGCCGCGGTTGGGCGCGCGGCCCGTCGTGGGACCGCAGCCGCTGACGACGGCGAGAGCAAGGACGAGACGAGCACGCACGCGAGGCCTCCGTCGACGTCTTCGCTCATAACGCATGCCCGCAGCTTTGGGAATGCGGCGCGAAAGACGCATCGAAGGCGTCGTCGCGCGCGTCAACCGCCAGTGGACAGTTGCGGTCTCGAGTCTCCACGCGCGCATCAGGCTTCGCCCACGAATCAAGCAGATGGACAGGCATCTCCCGTGGCGCGACACTTGCCATTGGCCGCTGCCATGTTCGTATGCGTGCGCTCACTCGCCCTCGGGTCCTTCTTCGCTCTCTGCCTGGCGCTGGCCGGCTGCGGCGGATCCGGCGGCCGAAGCTCCGGCAATGGTGACAACGGCGGCGGCGGAAGCGCTGGCAGCGGCGGCGGCGGCGGCCCCGGTGACAGCGACCTGGGCAGCGCCGACGGTGGCGCCGGCAGCGACGCCGGTGGTTCCACGACCGGCGGGATCTTCGACAACTGTAGTAAGACGGCCGGCTGCGTCGCGGACTGCTCACCGCCCGCCAGCGACCCGATTGCGACGGGAAACAAGGATTACGATCTGTACGACGGCTGCATCCTCGCCGCGTGCAAAGCGGCCGGGCTGACCGAGACCTGGATGGCGCAGCTGCTCAAGGCCCAGGCGATGAACGAAAGCGGCATCACCCCCTCGATCACCACCGACGACACGACGTGCGGGGGCCAGAACTGCGGCCCGTGGGCGATCAGCGCCGGCGCATCCTCGGGCGACTCGGCGCCGGGGCCGTGCGGCTCCTCGTCGACAGATCCGGCTACCGGAGCGAAGGACTACTCGCACAGCTACGGCATCTTCCAGTCGACTCCCGCGTGCGAGGGCACATTCCTTTCGCCGGCGCTCCCGGCGGGGGTCACCTGCACGGGCACGACCACGGTCGACAACATCCCATTCGCACAAGGGACGAATCGATTCTACTGCGAGAGCGCGACGTCGATCGGTGTGACCGACCTGGAAGGGAATCAAGTCAAGGGCTACATCAACGCGTGGCAGGACACCACCAGCCCGCTCTACGCGACGTCCATCTTCAACCCCGCGTATCAGATTTATCTCTATATCAGCTACACGTGGAAATATAACTTCATCGCCGCGAACGCGAAGGCCACCGGCTGCACGAGCTATCAACAGTGGTATCTGTCGCTCGCCTTTTGGCTGACGGGAGATGCGACCACGTCGTGCACGTTGACGGGGGCGGGCTTGCAGTACGTCAACGACGCTCTCGGCAACTACCAGACGCTGTACGGCTCGGCTTGGCCTTATCCGGGGCCCTGACGTGTCATAGATAGGCGCGCACGGGCAGGAGCGACGCCAGTGAGCGCATCATGCGCCGCCACAGGCTCGCCGGATCGTGCGGCTCGACATCGACTCGCGTCGGCCGCTCCGTCAGCCACGCCGCCTTCTTCTTTCCGACGACGCGCCCGATGTGCCACGCGTTGGCGGCGTCGAAGTCGACGGCGAACGCGTCGACGAGCTGGCGCGCGAGCTCACGGCTGTGCACGACGAAGACCGCCTCGGTGTCGAGATACATCGAACGCGGATCGAGGTTGAACGAGCCGAGGAATACGACCTCGCGATCGAACACGGCGGCCTTGCCGTGCAGCACCAGCCGCGCGCGCGACGTCGGATGCGCCAGGTAGAGCGCGCGCGACGCAGCGAACGGCTTCATCTCGTAGAGCGCGACCCCGAGCTCGGCCAGTAGCGGGCGTGACTTCGCATAGGCGGCGTTGACCATCACGACGTCGGTCGTCGCCAGCGAATTGGTGAGCAGCGTCAGCTTCACGCCGCGCGCGAGCAGCTGCCGCGTCAGCCCGAGATCTTCGTGCGGAACGAGATAGGCGTTCTCGCCCACGATCTCCGACTGCGCCTTTTGCGCGAGCGCGATGAACCTTCGGCCGACGGCGGTCACCTCGCCGCGCACCGGCTGGGCCATTCGGCCCGGATCGTCGTATACGACCTCCGCCGGCGCCCAGACGACCCGGTCGCGCAGGGCGGCGAGCGCGGCCAGTGCCTCGCCGTCGTCGCGCGGCAGGCGATAGGGAAAGCGTGCCCGGTCGGCGCGGACGTGCGTCGCGAAGCGCGCGCGCGCGGCAATCAGCTCTTCGGTCGAGCGCGACCGCTTGAGCGCGCTGATCGGATACGCCCATTTGCTGTTCCAGTAGACGTCGAACGCGCGCTCGGCGTCGGCAACGACGGCGCCGACGGCGACGAGGTCGAAGTCGCGGAAATCGAGCTCGCCGCCCAGCCCGAAGTAGGCGTCGGCGAGGTTGCGGCCGCCGACGATCGCCGCCGCGCCGTCGACGATGAACATCTTGTTGTGCATGCGATGGTTCAGCTCGGTCCAGCGCCCGACGAACTGCGGCAGCCGGAGCCGGCCGCGCACGAACGGGTTGAACACGCGCACCTCGATGTTCGGATGCGCGTCCAGCGTCTCGAACGCGAGGTCGTGGCCCCTACTGTTGTAGTCGTCGATGAGCAGGCGCACGCGCGTCCCACGATCGGCGGCGGCGATCACGCGCTCGAGCAGCACGCGTCCGACCTCGTCGCCGGCCCATTCGAAATATTGCGCGTCGATGCTCGACTGCGCGAGCGCGGCGAGCGCGACGCGCGCGGCAATCGCGCCTTCGCCGCTGTTGAGCAGCGCAAAGCCGCTCTCGCCCGGATGCGCCGCCATCGCCGGCCCGAGCGCGCGCGCCAGCGTCGTTCCCGCGTCGACGATGGCGAAGGACGCCGGCGCGCCATGCTGTGGCAGCGTCACGCAGCCGATCGTCGCCAACGCGAGCACGAGGACGGGGCGCATCAGTTGATCGTCAGCTGCAGGCGCAGCTGGAAGAAGTGGGTGCCGCCGACGACGCCGTCGCGATCGAGCCGGCCGTAGCCGTACTCGGCGACGAGCCGCACGTTGGCGGAGGCGTACCAGTTGAGCCCGGGCGTCAAGCGCCAGAAGCGTCCGCCGGCGATCGTTCCGCCGTCGAGATCGACGTACGACCAGCGCAACACCAGCTCCCAGGCGCCCGGACCGCGGCTGAACAGCGGCCGCTTCGGCTGCATCCCCTCGAAGAAGGCGTCGCGCGCGTTGTAGGCGCGCACCTCGCCCGTCAGCACCGCGGCAGCGAAGACTTCGCCGCCGTGAAAGAAGGGATCGTGCGTTTGCGCCGAGAAGACCTTGGCGAGATACCACTCGCCGCCCAGCGTGAACCAGCGATGGCGGTAGTAACCTTCGAGCCCGACCATCGCCGTGCCGAGCGCCGGAAACTTCCCGGTGTCGACGACATTCTCCTGCGCCTGGTTGGCCTCGGGCTTGGCCTTGAACTGCAGGGTGCCGTCGAGCGAGCTGCCCCAGCGCGCGTCGACGGCCAGGTGCAAGAGCTTGTCGCTCGTCTTGTCGGCGCCGAGCGGCAGCCACACCGCGCGCGCGGAGACGATGATGTCGTTCTTCTCGTACGGCTGCTTCGGCGTCACGTAATCGAAGAAAGCGCCGACGTTGTAGACGAGCTTGTTGCCAAAGCCGTTGCCGATCCACTTCACGCCGTCGGCGAGAATGGGCAGAAACGCGTCGTTGGCCGTCGACGGGGATGTCCCGCGCGTTGTTGAATTTCCGTGGCGGTCGGGTTCGTTTTACGCGACGTGCTCCTGTCGTTCAATCATTTCGTGAGCGCGTAGCGCGCGTACGAGTT
>DASXOU010000986.1:0-3177 GCA_036494045.1 Polyangia bacterium
CTGCGCACGGTGCTCGGCGCCGTCGGCATGCGTTTTCCGTCGACGCCGGCGCGCGCGCTCACGTCGCTGCTCTTCAAGCGCGCACACATCCGCCTGCGCGGGCTCAAGTTCCAGGAGCGCGACCAGAGCCAGATCTCGGCCGAGATGCTGACGCGCATCGACACCTGCTGGTCGGCGGCGTCGGGCCTGAGCATGGTCGACACCATCCGCTCCGCCGATTTTCAAGCGCGCCACATGCTGCTCGCGCTCGAGGCGGGCGAGCCCTATCGCGTGGCGCGCGCGCTGGCGATGGAAGGCGGCCTGCTCGCCACCGCCGGCGTCGGCGCCGAGAAGCAGGCGCTCAAGCTCGTCGGCGAAGCGATGACGCTGGCCCGGCGCATCAACCATCCGCACGCGATCGGCATGGCCGAGCTCGTCTCCGGCGTCGCCGCCTACGAGTGCGGCCGCTGGGCCGACTCGGTGGCGTCGATGGAGCGCGCCGATCGCATCTTCCGCGACGGCTGCGTCGGCGTCGCCTGGGAGACGACGACGGCGGTCCTGTTCCGCACCTCGGCGCAGTTCTATCTCGGCGATCTGGCCGGGCTGCAGCAGGCGGCGCCGGCGGCGATCCAGGAGGTCGAGGGGCGCGGCGATCTCTACGCCTCGACGACGCTGCGCATCCGCCCCATGAACTTCGCGGCGCTCGCCGCCGACGACGTGAAGCTGGCGCGCTGGCACGCCGAGGAGGGCATGCGCCTGTGGACGCCCGAGGGCTACCACGCGCAGCACTACTATCACATGGTGGCGCTGACCAACGCCGACCTCTACGTCGGCGACGGGCGCGCGGCGTGGGAGCGCATCACTGCCGATTGGAAGGCGCTGGCGCGATCGCTCTTCATGCGCGTCCAGGTGGTGCGCATCGAGGCCATCGCCATGCGCGCGCGCGCGGCGTTGGCGGCGGCGGCGGCCACCAAGGATCCGGCGCTCCTCGGCGAAGCGACGGCGGCGGCGGTCAAGCTGGAGAAGGAGGGCGCGCGCTGGGCGACGGCGCTGGCGCGGCTGCTCCGCGCGGGCGTGGCGGCGGTCGGCGGCGACGAAGCGGCGATGCAGGCGCACCTCGACGCCGCCGCCGAGATGTTCGCGCAGGAGAACATGCAGCTGTACGCGGCGGTGGCGCGCCGGCGCAAGAACCCGGAGGTCGCCGACGCGTGGATGGCGCTGCAGCGCATCCGCAATCCCGATCGCCAGTCGGCCGTGCTCGCGCCCGGCGTGTTCTAGAGCCAGCGCTAGGCGCGTCGCTGCTGGCGCTTGCGCAGCACCTCGAACACGCGATCGACGTAGTCGCAGAAACGCGGGCAGAGGCGGCGGTGATAGGTCCACACCATCCACTGCTCGTCGTTGATGGGAAGGCCCATGCGCTGATAGATGGCGACGTCTTTGGGCGCGACGAAGCCGCGCGCCTGGGCGCGACCGGCGTTGCGATAGATCGGCATGATCGCGTGCAACAGCGCGCGCCGAACGTCGCCGTCCTCGGCGTGGCCCTCGTCGGTGACGAAGATCTGGAAGGCGCTGAGCGCCTCGGACAGGTTGAGCCCGGCCGAGGACATCTCGACGAGCGCGAAGCCGAGGCAGCGATTGCGCCGCATCGCCATGAGCACGCGGCGGCGGCGGTAGAGCCCGAGCTCGGCGTAGCTCTTGTTGAGCTCGGACAGCCGGAGCGCGTTGCGCGTCAGATCGTCGGCGCGCACGACCAGGCCCGGCTCGCGCGTGACGAAGTGACGCTCGACGACGCTGAGCTCGTCCGGCGACGCTTCCATGACGTCGATGCCGATGGGCGCCGGCGGCAAGGGGCCGCTGGTGTCGAGCATGAGGTGGCGATAGCCGCGCAGATCGGACTGCGTCGGATCGCGCTGCATCTTGGCGAAGCCGCCGAAGATGCGCGCCGGCCACTTGCTGTCGGCGTGAAAGTAGATCTTGAAGTATTCGAAGTCGGCGGTCTGCAGGAAGTAGTCGGCGGCGCCGAGGTTGAGGATGTGTCCGACGTGCTTGGTCGGCAGCGCCGCCAGGTGCGTCGGCATCCACGTGTGCCGATAGGCGCGGATGCCCGAGACGTGGCCGACGAGCGTGCCGTTCTCGCGCGCGACCACGGCCTTGAAGACGTCCGACGGCTGCGCGTAGCTCTGCAGGAAGGTGTCGCGCACCTCCGACATCACCGGCGCGAGCAGCTCCTCCTTGGCCGGATAGAGGAAGCCGGTGGCGCGGAAGAAGTCCATCAGCTCCTCGACGGCGACGTCGCTGCCGTCGTCGACGGTGGGGTAGCGCAGGCGCATGACGAAGTTGGCCAGGCGCAGGCGCGCAGCCGCATCGGCGCCGACGACCTCGACGCCGACGCGCGTGCGCGCGCCTTCGCGCACCAGCGTGCGCACCACCGCGCCGGCGCCGAGCGGCCCGTCGGGCAGGCGCAGGACGACGTCGAGCTCGAGCCCGATGGGATAGAGATCGCGCGCGCCGTCGAGCGCGAAGGCAAAGCCGCTGGCCGACAGATCGACGAGCGTCTTCTCCGCCGCCGCGTTGGCGAAGGGCGAGCGCAGCTCGACGGTGATGGCCTCGTTCGCCGACGGCCGATGGCGCGCCGAGGCGCGCTGCTGCGTCTCGGCGAGCACCGTCGGCAGCTTGAGCGCGAGCGGCTGCGTGGCCACGACGACGGTGGTGAAGCGATAGAGCGAGCCGCCGACCTCGAAGCGTCCGCGTACCAGGTCGTGCTCGCCGAAGGCGACGGCGGAGACGCCGCCGAAGACGCCACGCGGCGCATCGACGCGGCCGCCGACGAGCTGCTGCTCGCCGCCGCCGTCGCGCGCGTCGTCGTCGAGCGGCGCCACTACCAGGCCGGCGGCGAGGCCCGACTTGACCAGCGCGGCGACGAGCGCGCGATCGCGGATCGGCGTGGCGCTGCCGTCGCTGGCGCCGGCGAGCGGCTTCCAGGCGCAGCCGACCACGTAGCGCCCGGGCGCGGACAAGGGCGCCACGTGACGCACGATGGCGCGCACGCCCGCGACGCAGACGCGGCCGCGTAGCGAGAGGCGTACGTCGTCGAGGATGCTGCCGGGCAGGAGGCGCTCGAGATCGACGTCGGCGACCTCGAAGGCGATGCCCTCGTTGGACAGATCGCGCATGCGGCCGACGGCGCTGGCGCCGCCC
>DASXOU010000987.1:0-9282 GCA_036494045.1 Polyangia bacterium
GCCCGCGCAGCCGTCGCTGTTGCCGCGGCGAGGCACGCCCGCCGGCACGTTGTGGCGCCACCGCATCGCCGCGGGCGGGCCGCAACACGGGCGCGAGATCTTCGTCTACACGCCCGCCGGCTGGTCGCCGAAGGGCGCGCCCTACCCGCTCTTCGTCGCCTTCGACGGTGAATCGGCGACGTTCGAGATCCCGACGCCGCTCATCCTCGACGAGCTGATCGCCGCCAAACGGATTCCGCCGCTGGTGGCGCTGTTCATCGGCACCGGCAACCGCGTGCGCGATCTCGCGCCCAACGAGTCGTTCGCCGACTTCGTCGCGCTCGACCTGGTTCCGTGGATGCGCGCCCAGTATCACGCCACGTCGGATCCGCGGCAGACGGTGATCAGCGGAATCAGCCTCGGTGGGCTGGCCGCGGTGTATGCGGCGTATCGCCATCCCGAGATCTATGGAAACGTGCTCGAGCAATCGGGCTCGTTCTGGTGGGGCCCCGAGCACGGCGAGCCCGAACAGACGGCGCGCGATTTCGCGGCGGCGGCGCCGCTGCCGCTGCGCTTCTGGATGGAGGTCGGCTCGTTCGAGCTGGGCCAGCCGCGGCCGGAGACGACGCAACTGGCGGCGAATCGCCACCTGCGCGACGTGCTGCGCGCGCGCGGCTACGACGTCAGCTATCGCGAGTTCGCGGGCGGACACTGCTACGTTTCGTGGCGCGGCACGCTCGCCGACGGGCTGGTGGCGCTGTTCGGCACGCCGTCGCGGCTCGCCGTCGCGCACGCGTCGAAGCCGGCGGTGCGTCCGCCCATCGCCGTCGGGCCGGCCGAGCGGCGCAGCGTGCCGCGGCTGGTGCGCGCGGCGCTCCTCGACGGCGGCGACGCGGCGGCGGCCGAAGGCAAGCGTCTGCTGTCGGCGAACGCGGAGAGCTACCTGCTCGACGAAGACGAGATCAACACGGCCGGCTGTCTTCTCATGACGATCGATCACCCGCGCGAATCGTTGGCGCTGTTGCGGTGGAACACGGAGCGCTTTCCCGCGTCGGCGAACACGTGGGACAGCTTGGGCTGGGCCTACTACTTCGCGGGCGAACGGACGCGCGCCGTCGAGAGCTTGCGCGAAGACTTGCGCCTCGATCCGAAGAACCGCCACGCGGCACAGCTCCTCCGCGAGCTGACCGCGCCGCGTCCCTGAGCCGGCGATCTTGATTCGGCACCTTTGTGGATCAGGCGGTCAGTTCGTGAAGAGTGTTTGTACGCGCGCGAGCGGCTTGTTTTCGCCGGTGGCGTAGGCGCGCGAGGCGGCGAGGCGGATGTCGGCGAGCGTGCCGCCGCGGGCGAAGGCGTCGAGGGCGCCGTCGAGCGCGTGCGAGCCGGCGAACAGCAGGTCGCGCGTGAGCAGGAGCGGCACGCGGGTCGGCGCCGTCAGCGCGCGCTGCAAGTAGTGGCGCGTCAGGCACGCGACGGCGATGAAGCCGCGCACGCGACGGCCGCGCGCCGGCGGCCACACGAGCGCATCGCGATCCATCCAGCCGTTGTGGCCGACGTAAGCGACCACGTGCGCGCCGGAATCGTCGTCGTCGGACAGGCGCTGAACGAAGCGATCGAGGGCGCCGTCGATGGCGCGGCCGCGCCAGCCGTTGGCGACGACGCGTACGACGAACGGCGCGCGCACGCCGCGGCGCAGCCACGCGCCTGCGGGCACGACGTGCCGCTCATAGACGACCGTCTCGAGGATGTCGCCGTCGCGGCCGCGGCGCTCGACGCGGCGCCACGGCGAGCCGCGCCGCTCGAACCAGCCGCGCAAGCCGCCATCGGTGGCCCAGTAGAGGTTGCGCGCGAGATCGTCGCCGTCGCCGAGGCCACGGCCGCCGCAGTCGATGATCGAGTGGTCGCAGAGCGCGACCTCTACGTCGACGACGAGCGGCTTGCCGGCGGCGAGATCGCGCGCGACGTCGTCGTAGAGCGCGTCGATGGGCTCGCCGGCGCGCGCCGCCGTCGCCATCATCGCGCACACCAACAGCGTGCAGCAGAAGATGCGCATGCCCATGGCAACGCGCCGCGCGCACGTTCGGTCTACGATCTATTCCCCTGCGAGGTCGAGCTCCTTGACCTCGCCGCCGCGCCGCGCGACCACGTGCGCCTTCCAGCCTGACGGCGACCGATACATCGATTGCACCGCGATCTGCCAGCCCGGCCCGAGCTGCGCGTTGGCCGTCGTCAGCACCGGCGCGGTCCAGCGCGGCCACATCACATAGAACATGATCCCGACGGCGCCGCCGATCGCGACGCACCCCGCGCCAACGCCGCCGCCCCAACGCGACGCGCGCCGGATCGATCCGCGCCGCGACGCCGCCAGCGCCGCCTCGACGGCCGGATCGCCGAGCTCGCGCAGCACCCACCAGGCGAAGACGCCCTCGCCCACCACCTCGACGACGCTCCACACGGCGGCGGCCACGCCGAGCCCGCTCAGCTGATCGCGCGCCAGCCACAGCGCCAGCGGCAGCGCGACGACGATCGCCGCGACGACCGCGACCAACTGCATCCCGAAGATGAACGCGACCCAGCGCGCCGCGCCCAGGCTGCCGTTGCGCAAGAGCAGGCCGAGCACCAGCGCCGTCAGGTCGATCGAGATCGAGTGGCCGGACCTGGTGAAAAAGTCGGCGACGACGCCAGCGACGTGGAAGGCGCAGAAGACGAGGAGCGCGTTGCCGACGCGGCGCAGGATCTGAGTCGAGTCCATGCGCCGAGGATGGCACGCCGGGCGGCGGCCGTCGGTGATGCAAGTCGTAAACGCGGAGGCTACTTGCGGACGAAGGCGGCGGACTTCTCGATGAGCTCGCGGGTCTTCTCGCTGATGAACACGTCGTCGAGCGGGAAGCGCGACAGCGCCTGCGCCAGCACCGTGACCTTTTCGCCGTCGGTGGCGCGCTTGTCGACGATCACGCGGTGCTCGCCCTTGACCTTGCACAATCCGCCGGCGCCGAGCTCGCCGCCGATGTTCTCGTAGCTGACCTTGATCTTCTTCTTCTCCGCGACCGCTTCCAATTCGCGAAGCTGCTCGTCGATTTTCATACCGCGATGGTCTCCTTCTGGATCGGCAGCGTGATGAAGAACGTCGTCCCCATGCCCACTTCGCTCTCGAACCGCACCTGCCCGCCGTGGCCTTCGACGATGTTCTTCACGATCGATAACCCGAGCCCGGTCCCTTTGCCATCTTTCTTCGTCGTGAAGAAGGGCTCGAACACGTGCGCGCGGTCGAGCGTGCCGATGCCCGCGCCGCTGTCGGCGACGCGCACTTCGACCGCGCGTCCGCCGTCGACGAGACCGGTGCCGATGGTGATGTGCCCGCCCGGCGGCGGCAGCGCGTGGATGGCGTTGGTGATCAAGTTGATCAGCACCTGATGAAGCTGCGCGCGGATGGCGTGGACGCGCGGCAGCTCCTCCGCCAGCGCCAGGGTCACTTCGGCCTCGCCGCGGCGCACGATGTGCTCGCAGAAGGTCAGCGCCTGGCGCACGATGTCGTTGACCAGCACCCACTCGTACTCGCCCGACGGCCGCGCGTAGCTCATGAGGTCGCGCGTGAGCTTGCCGATGCGCGCCGCGCCCTCGACGATCTTGTTGGCCTTGTCGAGATCGCCCCGTTCGCCGCTGCGCTCGAGGAGGCGCACCAGATAATCGCCGTACACGCTGATCGACGTCAGCGGATTGTTGAGCTCGTGGACGACGCCGGCGGCGAGCTGCCCGAGCGTGGCCAGCTTCTCGGCCTGGATGATCTGCCGCTCCAGCGAGCGCATGCGCTCGACGTCGTTGCCGATGGCGATGACGCCGTCGATGCTGCCGTCGGGCGCGCGCAACGCCGAGGTGTTGAACATGGCGCGCCCGAGCGTCTCCTCGCGACGGCGCCACAGCGGCACTTCGCAGTCGCTGTATTCGACGCCGCGCAGGCCGGCCAACAACAGCGTCGACAAGCGCGGCTCGGGCGCCGTCGAGCGCTTGCGGATCTCCTCCAGCGGCATGCCGATGATCTCGGGCCCGAAGCCGAGGTAGCGCTGCATCGTCTTGTTCATCACCGCGATGTTGGCGTCGCGATCGATGACCACGATGAGCGCGTTGGCCACGTCGATCATCTTGCGCAGATAGTCGCGGTAGTAGCGCGCCTCGCCGAGGAGGTTGAGGTTGCGCAGCGCCATCGAGAGCTGATTGGCGAGCGGAATGGTGACCGGCTCGTCGGCTTCGGAGAGATCGAGCGGCGGCGGATATTCGATGTTGAGCACGCCGAACATCTCGCCCGACGCCACCAACGGCACCGAGAAGCCGCCCGCCGACTCGGAGAACACGCGCTCGTAGCCGTCGACGACGCGGATGCGCTGCGAGCGGGTCACGTCGTCGGACAGCCGGGTGCGGCGCAGCGCCGAGCGCTTGACCGCCAGCGGCGCCGCTTGCATCGCGACCACGCCGGCGGCGAGCGGCCCGTCGGAGATCATCGACGTCAGCGTCAGCGCGCGCGGTTCGACGACTCGCAGGCACAGGTAGCGCCCGGGCAGGAGCGTGCCCAGCGTCGAGGCGAAGGTTCCGATCAATTCCTCTTCGCGCACCTCGAGCGAGAGATGGCGCGACAGCTCGAAGCCGGCCTGCATGACCGCTTCGTGCGACGGCGGCGACAGCTTCGGCTTGCGCCCTTTCGGCGCCCCCTTTTTCGCCGCCGCTTTCGCCGCATGCTTCCTCGGCGTCTCGTGCGCGCGCTTGGCGGCACGCGTCTTACCCATCCGTGGTGCTCTTGTCGAGATCGAGGATCTGCGTCGAGCCGACGTAGGCCTTGGTCTCGTAGCGCGTGATCTTTCCGATCTTGCGCACGATCTCCGCCATGCGCTCGGCCTCGCGCAAGATGATGTCGACCGCGCGGTAGTGCACGTCGTCGGGCGACATCTTCTTCTTCAAGAGCTCCGAGTAGCCCATCACCGACGTCAGCGGCTGATTGAGCTCGTGCGCCGTCGTCCCCGCCAGCTCGGCGATGAGCGCCTGCTTCTCCGTCACCACCAGCTTCTCTTGCGCCTGCGCCAGCCGCTGCTCCATCTTGATGCGCTCGCGCAAGTCCGAGACGATGCCGACGGTGGCGATCTCGCGCCCGTCCTCGTACACGATCGACGCCGCCAGCGACACCGGCACCAGCTCGCCGTCCTTGGTGACGATCTCGCGCCGCCCCGGCTCGAGGCGCCCGACGCCGCCGCGATCGGCCGAGCGCAGCTCGCTCATGATCGCGCGCGCCACGCCGTCGGGGTACAGCTTCCACACCGAGAGCTTGCCGACCACTTCGCCCGGCGAGTAGCCGTAGAGGCGCGCCGCGCCCTGGTTGAAGATGAGGACGTTGCCGCGCATGTCGGCGCAGATGATGCCGTCGACGGTGGAATCGATGAGCCGCTCGAGGAAGTCGGAGGTCTTGCGCAGCTCGCCCTCGAGCGCGCGCGCCTCGGTCACGTCGCGGAACGCCAGCACCACCGAGCCGTGCTCGGAGAGCACCGGCGACGACGACACCGACACCGTGAGCGTCTCGCCCGAGGTCGTCGACAGCGCCACGTCGAACACTTCGAGGTTGGCGCCGCCCGCCACCTGCTTGACGATGTTCTGCAGGCTCTCGCGCTGTCCCGGCGACACCAGCTCGGTGAAGGCGCGGCCGTTGAGCCCGTCGCGCGCCCAGCCGGTCATCTGCTCGGCGGCGCGGTTGACGTAGAGGATGGTCGCCTCACCGTCGACGACCGCCATGCCGTCGGTCGACGCCTCGAAGAAGTCCTTGTACTGCTCGAGCGCGCGCGTGCGCCGCTCTTCGTTGTAGCGCGACATCGCCATGCGGCGCGTCTGCTCGCGCAGGCCTTCGAACACGCGCCCCGACTTCAGCACCAGGCCGAGCATCGACGCCGACACGCGCAGAAAATCGATCGCGCGCGGACCGAGCGGCGGCCGCGCCATGTAGTTGCGGAGCAGGATCGCGCCCGCGACCTTGCGCTCGACCATGAGCGGCACGGCCAGAAGCGCGCGCCCGCCCTTCTCCGCCGCGAGCTCGGCGTAGGGCCCGAGCAGCGCCGAGCTCTTGGCGTCCTCGACGAGCACCGGCTCGCGCGACTCGAACGCGGCGCGCACCTCGGGATAGCGCTCGAGCTTGATCGGCACCTTCATCGACTGCGCATCGTCCGACGCCGATACCAGGAGCACGCTCGAGATCTCGTCGGTGCACAGCATCAGCGCGGCGCGCGTCCAGCCGATCGCTTCGCAGATGCGCCCGAGAATGTCCGACAGCGACTCGGGGGTCTCGAGCGTGAGCCCGGACGAGCCGCCGATGTGCGCCAGCGCGTCGCCGTAGCGCTCGAAGCGCTCGAGCGCGACCCGCGCCGTGGTCATCTTGATGCCGGCGCCGATGCGCGCGAGCAGCGCGCCCGGCCGCGGCGGACAGACGACCACGTCGTCGGCGCCCGAGGCGAGCGACGCGCCGATCACGTCGGCGGCGGCGTCGTCGGCGGAGTCGCGCGGCACGCAGGCGACGACGGCGGCGGCGCCGGCGGCCTTGCGCGCGGCGGTGATCGCGTCCATGACCGCGCCGAAGCCGTCGCGGCGCGAGCCTTCGGCGCCGCCGGCGACGAGCACGAGATCGGCGCCCTCGGCGTCTTCGATGACGCCGCCGCGCGCCTCGACGGAGAAGCCGGCCGCGCGCAGCTCGTCGAGATAGACGACTCGCTGCGCGTCGTCACCTCCGACGATGAGGATTCGCTCGCGACCCACGCTCCCAGCAGTGTATCAGCGACGGAAGAATGCAGCCAGTGCCGCCAGATACACTCTTTTGACGGGCACGCCGGCAGCGACGGCGACGGCGCGGCACGCCTCGTACTCGGGCGCGGCGTTGACGTTCTCGCCTTCGCCCGCGACCTTGACCGGCACCTTGCCCCACGGCGTGTCGACCTCGACGGTGCGGCGCGGCAGCACCATGCGCGCGTGCGACGAGAAACGCACGCCGATGGTCGTCGATTCGCGCAACAGCGCGCCGGCGACGGCGTCGCGCAGCGCCGGCGGGCACAACGCGGCTACGGTCAGCGCCGGACGCGACTTCTTCATGATGATGGGCGTGAACCAGGCGTCGACGGCGCCGGCGGCGAAGAGCGCCTCGAGGAGCGGCTCGCACAATTCCGGATTCATGTCGTCGATGTTGGCTTCGACGACCGCGACCTCGTCGGTGGAGCTGGCGGCGGCGCCGCTGGCAATCCCGGCGACGACACGCAGGAGATTCGGACGATCGCCGAGCTCGCGATCGCCCGCGCCCCAACCGACGCCGACGACGCGCAGGGACGGCATCGCGCCGTACGCCGACACGCTGGCGGCGAGGATGCCGGCGCCGGTCGGCGTCGTCAGCTCGCTGTCGCCGCCGGCTTCGACCTCGGCGCCGGCGAGCAGCTCGAGCGTCGCTGGTGCCGGCACCGGCAGGCGGCCATGCGCGGTGTCGACGGTGCCGCCGCCGAGCGGCACGCGCCGCGAGGTCACGCGCGCGGGCCGAAGCCACGCCAGCGCCGCCGCGGCGCCGACGATGTCGACGATCGAATCGACGGCGCCGACCTCGTGGAACGCCACCTCGGCGACGGCGACGCCGTGCAGCCGCGCCTCGACGATGGCGATGCGCTCGAAGATGGCGAGGGCGCGCGCACGCACGTCGCCGCCGAGATGCTGCTCGAGCATCGCCTTGATGTCGCGATAGTGCGTGTGAGGATGATGCGCGTGATCGTGATCGTGATGATGCGCGTGATCGTGCTCGTCGACGATCACTTGGATCTTGGTGCCGACGAGCGCCCCGCGCTTCACGCGCTCCGTCGTCAGCCGATAGTTGCGCACCGGCAGCTTGTCGAGCTCGCCGCGCACCGCCGCCTCGGGGACGCCGAGATCGAGGAGCGCGCCCAGCGTCATGTCGCCGGCGATGCCACTGAAGCAGTCGAAGTACAGCTCGGCGCCGCGCAGCTCGTCGTCGCTCATGTTTGCTTTCGATTGATGAGCGCCGCCGCGTAGCCGGCGCCAAAGCCGTTGTCGATGTTCACCACCGTCACTCCCGCCGCGCAGCTGTTGAGCATGCCCAGCAGCGCCGCGATCCCGCCGAAGCTCGCGCCATAGCCGATCGACGTCGGCACCGCCACCACCGGCCGCGACGTCAGCCCCGCCACCACCGACGGCAGCGCGCCCTCCATGCCGGCCACGACCACGAGCACGCTCGCCGCTTCGATCGCCGCGCGGCTGCCGAGCAGCCGATGGATCCCGGCGACGCCGACGTCGTTGAGCCGCTCGACGCGATTGCCCGCCAGCCGCGCCGTCAGCGCCGCCTCTTCCGCCACCGGCAGATCGCTCGTCCCCGCCGCGATCACCAGGATCGTGCCGCGTCCGACGTCGACGATCGGCTGCTGCTCGACGACGATCGCGCGTGCCAGCGCCTCGTGCCGCGCGCCCGGCAGCGCGCGCAGCACCGTCTCCACGTGCGCCTCGGCCACGCGCGTCGCCAGCACGTTGGCGCCGGTGCGTGCAAGCTCGCCCGCGATCGACGCGATCTGCTCGGCCGTCTTGCCGAGCCCGAGCACGACCTCGGGAAACCCGGTGCGCAGGTGTCGATGATGATCGACACGCGCAAACCCGAGATCGGCGAACGGCAGGTTGGCGAGATCGCGCAGCGCCTCGTCGACGCCGGTCTCGCCCGCGTGCACTCGCGCGAGCAGCGCCCGCAGCTTGGCCGGATCCATTGCCGGCAAAGCTTAGTCCAAAGGATGCGCCGTGACGAGCGTCAGCGCCGTGACGAGCGTCAGCGGCTGTCGAACAGCTTGAGCGCGAGCGCGCCGTGCGTGACGGCGGCGCCGGCGCGCAAGGACGCCGAGATGAACACGGTCTCGGCGACCTCTTCGCGCGAGGCGCCGGCGCGCTTGGCCTTGAGCGTGTGCACGTCGAGGCAATAGGGGCACTGCGTCGTGCAGGCGACGGCGAGCGCCATCAGCTCACGATACTTCAGCGGGATCGCGCCGTCGGTGCGCCCGACGATGGCGTCGAGCTCGACGAACCCTTTGAACTCGGTGGGCGCCAGCTTCTTGAGCTCGGCGAGCAGCTTCAGATCTTCACTGTCGTGATAGTGGCTCATCCCGGCTGCATAACGCGCGCGCCTCCGCTTGTCGACTGCGAAAGATCGCGCACGCGCCGCGCGATCGCCGCCGCCAGATGTCGCGGCGCTTCGATCAGCGCCCATGGCACCAGCGCGTGCCGCTCGGCCACCGCGCGCACGCG
>DASXOU010000988.1:0-2241 GCA_036494045.1 Polyangia bacterium
GGGATGGCCGCACAACGAGTAGACCTCGAGATCGCCGCTCGCCGGCGGCATCGAGAGATCCGGCGCGGGCGGCGGCGTCTTGCCTCCTCCGCAGCCGACGGCGACGAGCGCCACGACCATCAGACACACACGCATGCCGCCATCGTAGCCGGCGCACGGGGCGTGTCAAATGTCGCTAGTCGACGCAGTGACCGGGGCTGAAGTCGAGCTCCGTCTGGTCGCGCTCGTCGTGCGGCTGAATGGGATTGTGCTCGATCCCATGCGGCGGCTCGTGCGACGCGACGAACATGGTGTCGACCGCGCCGCACTCCGGGCAGTGAGCAGGCGTCGACTCGCTGCCGTCGACGAATCCGCAAATCGTGCACTTCCAGGTGTTCATCTCGCTTTCAAGCTGCAACGGGCGCGCCATCTGTGATACCCAAGTAACCCAAGAGCCGATGCGGAAGACCTTCGTCCTCGACACCAACGTCCTGCTCCACGATCCGCGCGCAATGTTCCACTTCGCCGACAACGATGTGGTCATCCCCATCTATGTCCTCGAGGAGATCGACCACTTCAAAAAGGAATTGTCCGAGCGCGGCCGCAACGCGCGCGAAGTGGCGCGCCGCCTCGACGAGTTCCGCAACCTCGGTCACAGCTTGTCCGAGGGCGTGGCGCTGGAGAACAAAGGGCGCCTGATGGTGGCGCTGGCGTCGCGTCCGCTGCCGGACGCGCTCAAAGCGTCGACGTCGCAAGACAACAACATCCTCGGCGTGGCGCTCGAAGTGCGCGACAAGGTGCGCGACCGCCCGACGGTGCTGGTGACCAAGGACGTCAACCTGCGCATCCGCGCCGACGCGCTCGGGCTCAAGGCCGAGGAGTACAACGCCGAGAAGATCGACGTCGAGGAATTGTACTCGGGCAACGGCGAGGTCGAGGTCGCGGCGGCGGCGGTCGATCAGTTCTACGCCGAGGGGGCGCTGTCGATCGACGCCATCGGCGGGCAGAACGGATTTTACGCCAACCAATATTTGTTGCTGCGCGATCGCGAGAACGCGTCGCACACCGCGCTCGGCCGCTTCGACGGGCCCAACAAGAAAGTCGCGCCGGTCAAGAAATTGCGCGACGGCGTGTGGGGCATCCGCCCGCGCAACAAAGAGCAGCACTACGCGCTCGATCTTTTGTTGAACGACGAGATCAAGCTGGTCACGCTCGTCGGCAAGGCCGGCACCGGCAAGACGCTGCTCGCGATCGCGGCGGGCCTGCAGAAGTGCGTCGAGGAAGGCGTGTACCAGAAGCTCTTGGTGTCGCGGCCGATCTTTCCGCTCGGCAAGGACATCGGCTTTCTCCCCGGTGACATCGAGGAGAAGCTCAATCCGTGGATGCAGCCGATCTACGACAACGTCGAGCTGCTGCTCGGCATGTCGAAGCAGGACAAGAAGGAAGGACGCTCGCACCAGGAGCTGATCGATCTCGGCTACATCGAGATCGAGCCGCTCACCTACATTCGCGGGCGATCGATCCCGAACCAGTACATGATCGTCGACGAGGCGCAGAACCTGACGCCGCACGAAGTCAAGACGATCATCACGCGCGTCGGCGAGAACACGAAGATCATTTTGACCGGCGACCCGTATCAGATCGACAACCCGTACGTCGACGCGTCGAACAATGGTCTCACCACGGTGGTCGAGCGCTTCAAGGGCGAGGCGATCGCCGGGCACGTGTCGATGGTCAAGGGCGAGCGCAGCCCGCTGGCCGAGCTCGCGGCGAACATCCTCTAATATCGGTTGAACAAACGCAGCGGCTCCGCCGTCACAAGCATCACTGGCTTGGAGACGGCTATGTCCCATGTGACTCGGATCGCACTGTTGGTCCTCTTCGGAGTCGGTGGTTGTGTCGTGGAAGGATCGCCGCGCGGCGGCGGAGGCGGCGGCGGGCCGCCGCTCGATACGCCGCATCCGCTCGGAACCGCGGGCGTGATGGGCTATCGCGTGGCGGCGAACGCGTCGGCGGTGCTGCCGGGCAACGAGCGCGGCTTCGTGATCACGGCGGACGGCGCCGGCGGTTACCGCGTGGCGTGGAGCGACCTGCCCGGTTCGCACTCGCTGTTCAGCGGCACCATCACCACCGACGGGACGTTCGACGCCGCGCAACTCCGCGGGCTGTCGGGCGCCGAAGACATCTCCTTGTCGAACGACGGCCGCTCCCTCGCGTTTTCGTCGGCGCCGGGTGTGAATCTCGACGGCGTCGACCTGGTGG
>DASXOU010000989.1:0-2045 GCA_036494045.1 Polyangia bacterium
CTCGGCCAAGCGCTGCAGCGCGGGAACCAGCGCGCGTAGATACTGCACCGACGAGGGCGTCCCGATCCAACCGAGCACGGGGACTGGATTCGTCGCCGGCGCCGGACGGAAGCGATCGGTATCGACGACGGTGGGGATGACGGCGACGGTGCGATTGAAGCGTCGCGCATAGCGGGCGATGTACTCGTTGCCGGCGACGATCGCCGCGGCGTGCTTCATCGTGAAGTTCGTCTTCTGCGGCACCTTGAGCAGGCGCGACAGCAGCGCGCCGTAGGTGGGCGACACGTACGGCTCCCACACCGCGTCGTCGAGGTCGAACAGGATCGGCCGGCGCACGAGGTGCGTCAGCAACGCTTCGACGAGCGGCGGGCCGATCAGCGCCGCCTCGCGATGGATGAGCACGGCGCGGGCGTCGAGCGCGCGCACCAGATCGACGACGCGTCCGCCGAGCGCGCGCAGCGCCGCGCCGAGCTTGTCGAACGGCTGCCCGCGCCGATAGAGCGTCGCGAACCCTTCGTCGTCGAGAAACGGACGCAGGTGCGGCACGATGCCGGCGCGCTCGAGCGCGGGAAAGAACTGCTCGAGGCGGAAGCGCGTCGACGCCGCCGTCGCCGGGTTCGGCGCGAAGATCAGGAGGTTCACGCCGCCACCGCCGGTTGCGGCTCGTCGACGAGCAGCAGCGTGTCGTCGAGGCCGGCCTTGCGACAGCGCCGCAGCCAATGGCCGAGGCTGCTGAAGATGAACAGGATGACGAAGATCTGGGCGCGCTGGCGGAACGCGGAGCCGACGTTGCCGTGCACGAGCGAGTAGGCGCAGGTCAACGTGCCGGCGAACAACAGCAGCGGCGAGATCCTGCCGAAGCGTTTGCGCATCGACCAGCGCAGGCCGCGCACTGTCGCCGGGACCATGAACCACCACAACATCGTCTCGGGCAGCGCCAGCGCCGAGCGCATCGAGGTCAGCTGCCAGGGAAACGGCGCGAAGAGCAGCTCGGACATGCCGATCGGCAGAAAGACGATCGCGCGTCCCGGCGTCGACACGTCGGTATTGGCGTCGAAGCCGCTCTTGGCGGTGACGGCCATGCCGTAGCGGAATTCCGAGACACGCGCCAGGTTCATGTCCTGCAGATCGCTCTCGGCGCGCCCGGCCACGCCGGCCATG
The DNA here is from genome assembly GCA_036494045.1 of Polyangia bacterium. GTDB lineage: Bacteria > Myxococcota_A > Polyangia > Palsa-1104 > Palsa-1104 > JAQBQH01. The sequence continues at coordinate 1,162 of DASXOU010000989.1, forward strand.
ACGAGCAGCCCGACGACCGCGGCGACCATGAAGATTTGCTTGAACACGCCGGAGAACACGCTGGTGCCGCGCTCGAGCACCAGCGAGAGGAACACCGCGAACGCGACGAAATAGGACATGTAGAAGCGGATCGGCTGCAGCGCCAAAATCGAAAAGCCGACGCCCACGACGCCGAGCACGGTGAATCGGCGCTTCAGCGACACGCACGACGACAGACCGATGAGGATGAGGAGCGTCACGACCGCGTCCTTCATCGCCACCGAGTGCCACAAGACCATCGAGGGGATGAACGTGCACAGAAGCGCCGCACGTCGCGCGACGAACGGGTGGAAGAACTGACGCGCCAGTCGGTAGATGACGTAAATCGTGACGATGCCGACGACGCAGTTGAGGAACGGCAGCAGCGGCGAGAACTGCCCGAACACGTAGTAGACGGCGCCGGCGATGTAGTTGTAGCCGTAGTTCTGTCCGAGGCTCACGGCCGGATTCATCGGCGGCGCCAGCCCGTGCCAGCTCTGCGCCAGACGCAGGCCCCAGTATTCGTAGCCGTCGGCGTCTTCGTGAAACACGCGCGTCGAGCGCGCCACCGCGAACATGGTGGTCATCGCCAGGCGCAGGACGAGCCCGGCGGAGAGCACCAGGCGCAACCAGGGCTGCTCGTCGGCGGCAACGCTGCGCGCGCAGACGAAGACGGCGAGGATGCCGAAGAAGCCGAACAGGACGAGCGGGTAGACGACGTCCATCAGCTCAGCTGCTCGTAGAGGCGTCGGTAGCGCGCGATACCGGCGTCGAGATCGAAGTGGCGAGCGGCGACGGCGCGGGCGCTCGTCCTGAGACCGCCGCCGCCGAGATCGGAAGCGATGCGGCCGGCGGCGGCTTCGAGC
>DASXOU010000990.1:0-3648 GCA_036494045.1 Polyangia bacterium
GGCTTCACCGCCGGCATCGCCGTCGTCATCGGCACCATTCAGCTCAAGGACTTCTTCGGCCTCCAGTTCGGCGCGCCCGAGAGCTACGTCGAGCGCTGGAAGATGATGCTGGCGGCGCACGGAAGCGCGTCGGGCTGGGAGCTTGCCGTCGGTGCCGTGACGCTCGGGATGCTCGTCGGGATTCCGCGCCTGCAGAAGCGCGTGCCGGCGCCGCTCATCGCGCTGGTGCTGGCGTCGGCGGGGGCGGCGCTGGCGGCGCACTTTGTGCCGGGCTTTCACGTCGCCACCATCGGCTCGCGCTTTTCCACCATGATCCACGGTCACGAGGTGCGCGGGATTCCGCCGCTGCCGCCGTTGCCGATGAACCCGTTCGCGCAGCCCGGCGCCGGCGGCGCGTCGATGCATTTTTCGTTCGCGCTCGTGCACTCGCTGATCGGTCCAGCGTTCGCCATCGCCATGCTCGGTGCCATCGAGTCGCTGCTCGCCGCCGTCGTCTCCGACGGGATGTCGGGCACCAAGCACGAGCCGAACTCGGAGCTGATCGCGCTCGGCATCGCCAATGTCTTGTGCCCGCTGTTCGGCGGCATCGCCGCCACCGGCGCGCTGGCGCGCACCGCGACCAACATCCGCGCCGGCGCGCGCTCGCCGATCGCCGCCGTGATCCACTCGATCTTCGTGCTCGCGTGCACCATCGTGCTGGCGCCGCTGGTCGCGTTCCTGCCGATGGCGGCGTTGGCGGCGCTGCTCCTGATCGTCGCCAGGAACATGGCCGAGGCGCGCCACTTTCTGCACATCGTCCGCGTGGCGCCGCGCTCCGACGTCCTCGTGCTCATCACCTGCTTCTCGCTGACGGTGCTGTTCGACATGGTCATCGCCGTCTCCGTCGGCGTGGTGCTGGCGGCGCTCCTGTTCATGCGACGCATGGCCGAGCTGTCGGAGACCAAGCTCGACGTCGGGACGATGGCGAAGCTCGAGCTGCCCGACGGCGTCAAGCTGTACGAGATCGCCGGCCCGCTCTTCTTCGGCGCGGCGCAGCGGGCGATGAGCGCGTTCGATCGCGTCGGTCGACGCCTCGGGGGCTCGCGTGAGGCGATCATCCTGTACCTTGGTCAGGTGCCGGCCATCGACGCCACCGGGTTGGTCGCGCTCGAGACCACCGTCGACAAGCTCAAGCGCGGCGGCCACAAGGTCATCCTCGCCGGCATGAGACCCGAAGTGTCGAGCGTGGTCGGGCGCTCCGAGCTCAAGCCCGAGCGCGGCAAGCTCGCGATCGCGCCCGACCTCGACTCGGCGCTCAGCCTCGCGCTCATCCACACCGTCCGCACATGAGACGACTCGCGCTCTACCTATTAATAGGCGCTGCGCTCGGCTGCCCGCCGCCGGCGACGCTGCCGGCCGGCTGCGGCAAGGACGTCGATTGCAAGGGGACGCGCATCTGCGTCGCCCATGCGTGTGTCGATGCGCCGCCGAAGGCAGCCGTCAGCCGTCAGCCATCCGCCGTCAGCGACGGAGGGATCGCGGACGGCGGCGTCGATGGCGGGGTCGACGGCGGCGCCGACATGCTGGCGCTCGAGCCGCCCAAGCCGATCGGCGCTTCGCAGATGTTTCACGTGGATGCCATGCACTCGGGGCGCAGCCGCTTCAAGATCCCCCTTGCGCAACCGCGGGAGACGATGCACGTTGCAACCGGCGGCGTGGTCTACTCCTCGCCCGCCATCGCCGACGACGGCACCATCGTCTTCGGCTCACACGACAAATCGATCTACGCGACTGATTCATCCGGCAACATCAAGTGGCGCCATCCGACGGGCGACCTCGTCTGGGGCGCGCCCGCGCTCGGCCCCGGCGGCGTCGTCTACGCCGGCAGCGACGACGATCGCCTCTACGCGTTCGATCTCGCCGACGGCACCGTGCGCTGGCAATTCGTGGCCGGCCCCTGCCGCATCGCCACCGGCACCGGGCCGGAAGGCGCGCGCTGCGACGTCGACGGCGTCACCGTCGGCGGCGACGGCACCATCTACGCCGCCGCCGACGCGCTCTACGCGGTGGCTCCCGACGGCAAGCTCAAGTGGAAATTTTCCCCCGGCGTCACCCACTGCGCGTCGACGCCCGCCGTCGGCCTCGACGGCACTGTCTACGTCGGCTGCCACGACGACGCCCTCTACGCCATCGGCGCCGACGGCACCAAGCGCTGGGACTTTCGCGCCGGCGACGACATCGACAGCTCGCCCTCCGTCACCGCCGACGGCGTCGTCTATGTCGGCTCCGACGATCACAAGCTCTACGCGCTCGGCCCCGGCGGCGCGCTGCGCTGGGCCGTCGTCACCGGCGGCCCCATCCGCGGCTCGCCCGCCGTCGCCGCCGACGGCACCGTCTACGTTGGCAGCTTCGACGGCGCGCTCTACGCGGTCAAGCCGGGCGGCATCGTCGCCTGGAGCTTTCGCACCGCCGATCGCATCGTCAGCTCGCCGGTCGTCGACGCCGCCGGCAACGTGCTCATCGGCTCCGAAGACGATCGCCTCTACGCCGTCGCCCCCGACGGAAAGCTGCTATGGTCCGTGCTGCTCGACGGGGACGTCGACGCCACCGCCGCCATCGGCGCGGACGGCACCATCTACGTCGGCAACGACGATCGCGCGTTACACGCGCTCAAATAAGGTCAGGAATGAATATCGATAAAGACAACTTGCTGAAGGCCCTGCGCGCAGGGCCGTACGAAGGGCTGCGCTCGCACGAGCTCGCGGCCGCCATGAGCGCCGACGTCAAGGGACGCCATCGGCTGCGCACGCTCCTCGACACGCTCGTCGACGAGAACGTGATCGAAAAAGCGCCCGGCAACCGCTTCCGCATCGTCGGCATGACGCCGCCCGTCGCTGTCGCCGCGCCCGGCGAGCCGGGCAAGGCGCTGCCGAAGGGCTGGGTAGCGGGCTCCTTGCGCGTGCATCCTGCCGGCTACGGCTTCGTCGCCCGCGACGACGGCGAGGACGACGTCTACGTCGCCGCGCGCAACCGCGCCGCCGCGATGGACGGCGATCGCGTCGCCATCTCGACCTGGCTCGGCTACAAAGGCACCGAAGGGCGCATCGAAAAAGTCCTCGAGCGCGGCCGCGCGAAATTGACCGGCACCTTGCGCAAGCAGGGCCGCGCCAGCTTCATCGAGCCCGATGATCCGCGCATCGCCGCCACCGGTGGCCACGTGCTGCTCGACGGCACATCGGGCGGCGCCAAGGACGGCCAGGCCGTCGTCGCCGAGATCACGCGCTATCCCACGCACGCCGACGAGCCGCTCTCGGCGAAGGTCATCCACGTCCTCGGCGATCCCGACGATCCGCGCACCGAGATCGAAAAGATCCTCATCATCAGCGACATCCCGACCGAGTTTCCCGAAGACGTCACGCAAGCCGCCGAGCGCGCGCCGACGACCGTGCGCACCGAGGATCTCGCCGACCGCGTCGATCTGCGCGATCGCGGCTTCATGACCATCGATCCCGAGACCGCGCGCGACTTCGACGACGCCGTCTGCGTCGAGCCCTCGCCCAAAGGGCCGGGCTGGTCGCGCCTGTGGGTCGCCGTCGCCGACGTCTCGCATTACGTGCGCCCCGGCGCGGCGCTCGATCGCGAAGCGCGCGTGCGCGGCTGCTCGGTCTA
>DASXOU010000991.1:0-6513 GCA_036494045.1 Polyangia bacterium
GCACCCACGTGCGAGACAGGCAACGATCTCCCTCTGTCCTCGGAGGAATTTGTCACGGCACCGTTGGTTTCCCCCTCACGCTACGGCCGGCTCACGGCACAGGGTCCCACAAATTCTGCGGGGCACCGAGGGATAGAACCAGCTTCAACTAACGCGTGACGGTGACCGAGCTCGTCTGCCCGGCGACGGTGCAGCTGATGGTGAACGTGCCCGCGCGGTTGATGTTGAAGACCGCGACCTCGCCGGCGCCGAGGTCGAGGCGCGGCGTCACGTCGGCGTCGAGCGTGACCGTCGGGTCCGAGACCTGCCAGTCGCACGCGCCGGTGTAGACCGGCCCGCCCGCCGACTGCGGCACGACGGTGACGACGGCCTGGTCGTTCGCCTGCAGCTGCTCGGCCATGTTGACCGTCGTGATCTCGGACGCCGCGACCACCGTGATCTGCTGCGACAGGGCGGCGTTGGTGCACGTGGCGTCGATCGTGCCGCTGCCGGCGGTGCCGGTGAAGGCGATGGCGTCGCCGTCGACGAGCGCGACCGTCGGCGCCAGCGTGCCTGAGAGCGCGAAGTCGACCGAGCCGTCGCCCTTGGTGATCTTGCCGTTGCCGTCGAGCGTGGTGACGTGATAGGTGAGCGGCGCGTTCTCGAGCACGACCGGCGCGGCGCCGTTCCAGCCGCGGTTGGGGCGCAACGTGGCCGTCGGCACGACGGTGACGAGGCCGCTCATGACCACGTGGCCGACGGCGTCGACCAGTTGCAGCTCGGCGGTGCCGGGCACGCCCGACTCGACGTCGATCTTGCCGCTGCCGTCGGCGGTGAAGGTCGCCACCGACGGGTTCGACGACTGCGCGCCGACGAAGTGCACGCCGCCGTTCACGAGGATGTCGGTGTGCGCGCCGCCGGCGGCGACGCCGTTCTGGTCGAGGCCGCAGTCGCTCGAGCAGTTGTCGAATTGCAGCGTCGGGGACGCTTCGCCGCTGCCCGATTGCAGCGCGCATCCGCCGAGGCCGAGACCCATGACTAAGGCAAGGTGTTGTAAGCGCATGCCCGTCGGCATAGCGAATCGCGTGCCGGCGGCGCGGCGGCGCGATTTCGCGAGCTTGCGCGCCGGCTGCCGTCGGAAAGCTGACGTCTGACTGTCAAGGGCGCTGTTCGACGCGACGCTTCATTCGGCTCCCGCGCACAGCTCGGCGAGCTTGCGCGTGGTGCGCCAGTTCCGCGCGGTGCCGATGGTGCCGAGCATCTTGTCGAAGTAGGCGTTGGTGAGCTTGGTGCGCGCGGCGCCGTTGGGCAGGCGCAGATAGAGCTCCTTGCCGACGAGCGCGAACTCGTCGGGCGGCGAGCGCTTGGGATCGAGCGCGCGGTCGGCGGCGCCCGACGGCTTGGCGGCGAGGAACATGACGAACAGCTCGTTCTCGTCGGCGCCGCGGGCGACGAACGGGTTGCGCGCGACCGCGGCGGCGAGCTCGCCGCCGGAGCGCAGCATCACCGGCACGCGCAGCGCGAAGTCGGCGGCGATGCGGCGCTCGATGCGTGGCGCGAGCGTGACGGCGAGCTTCTTGGGCGCGTCGAAGAGGACGTTGCCGCTGGCGATGAAGGTGGTGACGTCGGCAGCGCCCTCGTCGCGGAACATGTCGGCGAGCGCGGGCATGGCCAGCTTGTTCTTGCCGCCGATGTTGATGCCGCGTAGGAGGGCCACGTATCTCATCCGCTACCTCAAACTAGTTGGGTTGAAAGCGAGTGGCGAAGGCTCATTAGCTTAGCCCATGGAAAAGCATCTTTGGATCGGGCTCGCGATCGCGCTTGCGGGATGCAGTCACGGGACCGCGAACGGCAACGCGAATGGCGGCGACGGCGGCGTTGGCGGAAACGGGCCGCAGTCGTACACGCTGACGTTTGGGCCGATCGATGTTCCCGCGGGGACCGAGAACACGCAATGCATCGTGCGGCGCCTCGGAAACCCGGCGCCGCTACACGTCGGCACCATGCACAACCTCCTCGGCGACGCCTCGCACCACATGATCGTCTACAAGGTCGCCGACACCGACGAGCAGCCGACGCCGTTCGCCTGCCAGCCGTTTCAAGACACCGTGCTCGGCAACGGCTCGCCGCTGGTGATCTCGCAGAAGAAGGACGACCTGCTGCAGATGCCCGACGGCGTCGCCTACACGCTCGACGCCAACCAGATGATCCGCATCGAGATGCACTATCTCAACGCCACGCCCGACGACGTCATGCTCACCTCGTCGACGACGATGATCGAGACCACCAACTACGTGAACGAGGCCAGCTTCTTCTTGTTCGGCGACATGGACATCGACATTCCGGCGATGACCGACGTCACGCTCGGGCCGGTATTCCTCGCCGTCGATCCGCAATACGCGGGCGCCAACTTCTTCGCCATCACCGGGCACGAGCATCGGCTCGGCACCAACGTGCAGGTGGCGCTGGCGACGGGCGCGAGCGATCCGGGCTCGATGGTGTACGACGTGCCCAACTGGGTATGGAGCGATCCGTCGACGGTGCATCACGATCCGCCGTTCAACGTGCCGTCGGGCGGCGGCTTCCGCTTCAACTGCGCGTGGCACAACCCGACGACGACGGAGGTCAAGTTCGGCGAGTCGGCCACCGACGAAATGTGCTTCTTCTGGGCCTACTACTATCCGTCGCAGGGCGGCTCGCACGTCTGCATCCACTCCGACGCCAACGGCACGCCGACCGATCACTGCCTCAATTGAAGCCGAGCCAGCGCGCTACTCGAACGCGGCGATGCCGGTGACGTCTTCGCCGATGATGAGCGTGTGGATGTGGTCGGTGCCTTCGTAGGTGAACACCGACTCGAGGTTGCACATGTGCCGCCCCGCTTGATACTCGTCGGTGACGCCGTTGGCGCCGAGCAGATCGCGCGCGTCACGCGCGATGTTGCGCGCGATCCTGACGTTGTTGCGCTTGGCCAGCGACACCTGCTGCGGGCGCGCCTTGCCCGCTTCTTTGAGCTTGCCGAGGCGCCACGCCAGTAGCTGCGCCTTGGTGATCTCCTCGACCATGTTCACCAGCTTCTCCTGCACGAGCTGGTAGCCGGCGATCGGCTTTTTGAACTGCACGCGCTCCTTGGTGTACGAGAGCGCCTCGTCGTAGCACGCCATCGCCGCGCCGACCGCGCCCCACGAGATGCCGTAGCGCGCCTGGTTCAGGCACGACAGCGGGCCCTTCAAGCCGCGCACGCCCGGCAGCATGGCGTCGAACGGGATCGCGCAGTCCTCGAAGATCAACTCGCTCGTGACCGATGCGCGCAGCGAGAACTTGCCTTCGATGTCGCGCGTGGAAAATCCCGGCGTGCCGCGCTCGACGAGAAAACCACGCACGTGTTTGTCGCCGCCCGAGCCGTCGTCGCAGCGCGCCCACACCACGGCGACGTCGGCGATGCCGCCCGAGGTGATCCAGCGCTTCTCGCCGTTCAAGACCCAGCGATCGCCCTTTTTGACCGCGACGGTGCGCATGCCGCCCGGGTTCGATCCGAAGTCCGGCTCGGTGAGCCCGAAGCAGCCGATGGCTTCGCCGCGCGCCATCCGCGGCAGCCAGCGCTCCTTGTGCGCGTCCGTGCCGTAGGCGTGGATCGGATACATCACGAGCGACGACTGCACCGAGCCGAAGCTGCGAAAGCCCGAATCGCAACGCTCGAGCTCCTGGTTGATGAGCCCATAGGCGATGGGGCCCATGCCGGCGCAGCCGTAGCCTTCGAGCGACGCGCCGAGCGCCCCCAGCGCGCCCAGCTTCTTCGGCAGCTCCATCGGGAAGGTGCCGGCGCGGAAGTGCTTGCCGACGATTGGCATGAGCTCGTCGTCGACGAAGCGGCGGAAGGTGTCGCGCACCATGCGCTCGTCGTCGCTGAGGAGCTCGTCGAGGGCGAAATAATCGAGACCGGAAAACGGCATGCGACTCCTTTATCACATATACTTTTGCGCGTGCTCCGCCTCGTGATCGCGTTCGTGCTCGGCCTCGCCGTCAACGTCACGGCCATCGCCGCGCCGCCGCCCAAGAAGCCGGCCAAGAAGTCGATCATCAAGCGCGTGGTCGCGCACTTGAAGGCGCCGCCGTCGGAGAAGGCGCCGGCGCCGACCGCCGCCGTCGATCGGCTCGGCCGCGGCTACAAATTCTACGTCGATGGGCAGTACGACGCCGCCAAGAAGGAGTTGCGCGGCCTCGACCCCAAGCAGATGCAGAACGCCGACTACGTCCTGTATCTGCTGGCGCAGTCGGAGCTGCTCACCGGTGAGCCGAAAGCGGCGCGCGAGCATTTCCACGAGCTGACGCTGATGCCGTCGCGCTTTTCGACGATCGCCAAGTGGCGCATCGCCGATTGCGACTGGGACGCGGGCGACTTCGAGAGCGCGCGCAAGGGCTACGAGACGGTGTTGTCGTCGCCGAGCGACGCGGTCGAGCCGGCGGTGGCGCGCTTCCGCGTCGCCGAGGCGCTGCAGAAGAAGGGCGCGCTGCCGGCGGCGCAGCACGAGTGGCGCAAGGTCTACGTGGGCGAGCCGATGCATCCGCTCGCCGAGGTGGCGTTGCAGCGGCTGGTCGAGACCAAGGCGCCGTCGTTCACGCCCGAGGAGCGGATCGCCCGCGCCAAGATCATGACCAACAACCGCGCCTGGCCGCGCGCGCTCGAGGAGCTGGCGCTGGTTCCGGAAGGCGTTTCGCAGGCGGTGCGCGACGAGGCCGACTATTGGTTCGGCACCACCAAGTTCCACATGCGGCGCGATTACGACGTCGCGGCGCAGAAGCTGCTCGGCGTGTGGCAGCGGCTGCCGGGCGACGATCGCAAGACCGAGGCGCTGTTTCACGGCGCGCGCGCCTGGTCGCGCGCCGACAAGGACGACGAGGCGCAAAAGGGATATCGCGAGCTCCTGCAGAAATATCCGCGCTCGAAGTTTTCGTCGGAGGCGTCGTTTCTCATCGGCTGGCTCGATTTCAACCGCGGCAAATACAAAGAGGCGATTCCCGAGCTGGAAGAGACGCTCAATCGCTACGGGGCATCCAATGGGCAGTTCAGCGCCGACGCGCGCTGGTATCTCGGCTTTTCGCGCTGGCTCTCCGGCGACGTGAAGGGCGCGCTCGGCGATTTCGAATTGCTGGCCAAGATGTCGGGCGCCTTATCCGGGGGAAAGGGCGCATATTGGCGCGGGCGCGCGCTCGATACGCTCGATCGCAAGGACGAAGCCAAATCGGTATGGCGCGCGCTCGTCGACGAATATCCGTTTTCCTATTACGCGCTGCAGGCGCGCGCGCGGCTCAAGGAGCGCGGCGTGGAGCTCCGTCCGTTTGGCGACGGGCCGCGCGGCTCGGCGCCGCCGCTCGACGATTTGGACATCAAGCTGGCCAACGATCCGCTGATCATGCGCGTCGACGAGCTCCTGCTCGCCGGGCTCACCATCGAGGCGGGCACGGAGCTGGCACGCGGCGAGAAAGAATTCATGCGCCGTTACGGAAATGCGCGCGCGCTGCCGATGCTCTTCGATCGTTACGTGCGCGGCGACAACTTCAATCGGCCGCATCAGCTCGCCGAATCGTATTGCGGCGGCGCGCTGAAATTGGACCCGAATAAAGACGATAACGCGCGCAAATGGTGGGAAGTGATATTCCCGCGCGCATATCGCGCGTTCATCGAGAAGTATTCGCCGACCGGCGAAGACCCGCCGTATTACCTTTACACGATCATGCAAAAGGAATCGGCGTACAACCCGCACGACGTCTCCTACGCCGACGCGATCGGGCTTCTGCAGATGATTCCGCCGACGTCGCGCCGGGTGGCACTGCGCATCGACGCGCCTTATACAGACGACGTGCTCTACGATCCCGAGGGCAACATCCGCTTCGGCGCCTGGTACATCGGCCATCTCCTGCAGAAGTTCAAGGGGCAGATCGCGCTCGGCGCCGGCAGCTACAACGCCGGACCGCGCGCGATGATGAAGTGGGTCAAGATGCACGGCGCGCGCCCGCTCGACGAGTTCATCGAGCTCACGCCGTATACGCAGACGCGCGAGTACATGAAGAAGGTTCTCGACATCTATTCGCGATATTTGTGGCTCTACGAAAAGCAGGATTATCTGCCCGACAATAAGGTCGACGCCGATTACGTGGATAACGATATCGATTATTAGAAGATGACGATGGATTGGAATCAGCAGCAATACGAGAAATTCCGCGCCGCGCGCGAGCAGCCGTTCGACGACGTCGTCGCGCTCATCCGGCCGGCGCCGGCGTTGCGCATCGTCGATCTCGGCTGCGGCCCGGGCAACTTGACGCAGAAGCTGGCGGCGCGATTTCCCGACGCCGCGATCGTCGGCATCGATTCGTCGCCGGCGATGCTGGACAAGGCGCGCGCGCTCGCCGTGCCGCGCGCTTCGTTCGTCGCGGCGTCGATCGAAGCCTTCGCCGACGCGCAGCCGATTGCCGGCGCCGACGGCGAATTCGACGTGATCTTCTCGAACGCCGCGCTGCATTGGGTCGCCGATC
>DASXOU010000992.1:0-12580 GCA_036494045.1 Polyangia bacterium
GTAGCTACGCTTCGTAGTCGATGGCGACGACGACCAGCTCCTCGTCGCCGGCGGGCGTGTGCGCCGTGGCCGCCTCGCCGACGCGCCTGCCGGTGAGCGCGCGCGCGATCGGCGAGCGCCACGAGACCCAGCCGCGCCGCGCATCGACCTCGTCGACGCCGACGATGCGATAGCGCCGCCGCGCGCCGCCTTCGTCCTCGACGTCGACGGTGGCGCCGAACCGCACGACGTCGCGCGGCTGCACCACCGGGTCGATCACCTCGGCCGCTTCGAGCCGCGGGAGCAGCGCCCTTAACCGCGCATCGGCGCGCAGCCGCGCCTGGGCATCGGCGCGCGGCGCCTCGCGCAGCCGATCGATCTCCTGCTTGAGCGCCGCATGCCCCGCGGGCGTCAAATAGTTCTTCACCCCCGCCGGCCAGCTGTCGACGGGCGGCAGCTCCTCGACGCCGCCCTCGTCCTCCTTCGTGAACGCTTTGCTCACCGTCAAAGATTCTAGGTTCGCAGCCGTCCCCCGACACGTGGTAAAATCTACCGGTTGGGGGTGTGCTGATGCGAATGGCTTTAGTTATCGTCGTGACGCTGGCGATCGGATGGGCAGGCGTCGCGCGCGCCGATGAAGCGGACGACCAGGCGCGACAACACTACAAGGCCGCGACCGGCCACTTCGCCGTCGGGGAATTCTCCGATGCCGCCGCCGAGTACGAAGCCGCGTACAAGCTCCATCAGGATCCGGCGCTGCTGTTCAACGCCGCGCAGTCGCGCCGGCTCGCCGGCGAGAACGCCAAGGCGCTCGTCCTCTACAAGAACTTTTTGCACCTCTATCCGACCTCGTCGAACATCCCGGCGGTGCGCGAGCAGATCGACAAGCTCGAGCCGATCGTCGCCGCCGAGCAGAAAGCCAAGACCGCGCCGCCGACGAACACCGTCGAGCCGCAGAATCCGAGCGCGACGCCGCCGACCACGACGCCGGCGACGACGCCGCCGCCGGCGAACGCGGTCGCGCAAAACCAACCGCCGCCCGCGCCGACGAACGAGAAGCCGCCCATCTACAAGAAGTGGTGGTTCTGGGCGGCGGTCGGCGGCGTCGTCGTCATCGCCGTCGTGGTGCCGATCGCGGTCATCGAGTCGCAGCCGGCGTGGAACAACCTGCCGGCGCAGGGGCCGGGCTCCGCGCTCACCACCACGCGCGCGCTCGTCGAGGTGCGCTGGTGAGGCGCCTCATTGTCTCGTGCGCGCTCGTCTCGTGCGCGCTCGTCGCCGCGGCCTGCAGCAACAAGCCCACCAGCTTCGGCGTCGACGTCGAGGCGCGCACCAACATGCTGCCGTCGGCGACGCGCGACGCCATCGTCTCGGCGCGCCTGCTCGTCAGCGGCGCCGAGACCTTCACCAAGGACATCGCCGGCGTCGCCAAGGCGGCGAAGTCAGGCTCGTTCAAGTTCCGCTACATCCCCGGCGTACAGTCGGGGACGATCACCATCCGCATCGACGGCCTCGACGGCAGCGGCGCCACCATCGCCGGCGGCACCGCGCCGCCGATCAGCGTCACCGCCGGCAAATCGGTGGACGCCGTGCTCACGCTCGCGGTCAACGGCAACGGCGTCGCCTGCATGGCGGGGACCGACTGCATCAGCGGCAACTGCGCCGACGGCTTCTGCTGCGACACGCCCTGCACCGGCGTATGCGAGTCGTGCAACCAGGGCGGCCTGGAAGGCGTGTGCAGCCCGGCGATGCAAGGCACCGACCCTGACAGCGACTGCGCCGCCAAAATTCCGCAGCAGCCCGGCGTCGACGGCGGCACCGGCGAAGACGACGACGGCGGCGTGTCGGTGATGCCGCCGCCGGTCGGCAACAACCTCACGGCCTGCGGCGGCACGTGCGACGGCAACCGCGCCTGCAACTTCCCGCCGACGACGACGAGCTGCGGCGACAACATCTGCGCGCAGACGGCCACGGTGGGCGCGTTCTTCTGCGACGGCAACGGCGGCTGCAACGAGCAGGACACGATGTGCGCCGACTTCAACTGCAACAACGGCGCGTGCCGCACCAGCTGCGGCCAGGACTCCGACTGCCAGCCGACCGACTTCTGCAACCTCAACATCAACCAGTGCGTGCCCAAGCACGCCATCGGCGCCACCTGCACGCTCGGCGACCAGTGCCAGACCGGCGACTGCTACTCGGGCGTCTGCTGCAACACCGTGTGTGGCGACATGACCCAGTCGTGCAACAACCCGGGCAACATCGGTCAGTGTCAGTGCACCGGACACGCCTGCCCGCCCGGCGTCGCCTGCACGCTCTTCTACAAAGACGGCGACGTCGACGGCTACGGCGACAAGACCGCGACGCTGACGAACGGTCGTGCGATCGCCGGCTGCGTCGGCGACACGGCGCCCTCGGGCTACACCGCCGACAACACCGACTGCGACGACGGCGACGCCAACGCGCATCCCGGACAGACGGCGTTCTTCTCGACGCCGTCGCATGGCACCGGCACCTACGACTACGATTGCGACGGCGCGCTCGAGAAGGGTCTGTTCGAAGCGCCGGGTGCCAGCTGCCATTACTGCTACGGCACCTTCATGAGCTGCACCAGCCCGACGGACTGCAACACCGCGGGCCAGCAATCGGCCCTCGGCGGCTGCTCTTGCCTCTTCTGCATCCCGGGGCATCCGTGCGGACCGCCGCAGCAGGGCTTCAACCAGACGGTCGGTTGTGGCACCAACGGCAACTGGGTGGTTTGCGAGACCTGCGCGACCGCGAACAGCGCGCCCGCCTCATACTCGTACTCGACCGTTCAAACCTGCCACTGACGAGCAATCGTTCGTCACAGTGATTTGTCGCGTTGACGTTTGCGTCGCGCGGTCTATATCCTGTCCGGTATGCTCAACGATTCGCAGAAGGGTCAGCTGCGCACCGCGCTCGAGACTGAGCGCGCGCGCCTGATCGAGAACGCCAAGGATGGGCTCCAGTTCAGCATGAACCGCGAGCGCAACATCGGGCGCGACTCGATCGACGAGTCGATGGAGGAGGAGATCTTCTCTACCGAGCTGCGGCTGCGCGACCGCGAAAAGTTCCTGCTGGGCAAGATCGACGAAGCGCTCCGCCGTGTAGAGGAAGGAACCATCGACGAGTGCGAGGATTGCGCCGAGCCCATCGGCTTCAAGCGCCTGCTGGCCCGTCCGGTCACCACTTTTTGCATCGATTGCAAAGAGGAGCGCGAGAAGGAAGAGCAGTCGCAGGCGCAGCAGGCGGGCCGGTCCGGGGCCGTCTCCAAGGAAGACATGGGCGGGAACGAGGAAGTCAGCGGCGGCGGCGCCGACGAATAAGTCGGCGCTAGAAAGCGAAGAATAGCGCCTTTTGCGCAGTCGACCTCCCATGTTATGATTGATCCGCTCGGCAGCGCGCGGATGGCCGAAAACCAGCGATACAAGATCACGGAACGGATCGACGCCGGTGGTATGGCCGAGGTCTACCGTGGCGTGGCGGAAAGCGCCGTCGGCGGCTTGAAGAAAGCCGTCGCCATCAAGCGCATCCTGCCCAATCTCACCAAGAACAAGAAGTTCGTGTCGATGTTCCTCGACGAGGCGCGCGTGTCGATGCACCTGCAGCACGCCAACGTCGTCGGCGTGTTCGACATCGGAATCGCCGACACCGCGTACTTCATCGTCATGGAGTTCGTGGACGGCGCGAACCTCAAGACGATCATCGAATCGCTACGCCGCCAGGGCGCGCGCATGACCGTCGCCCACACGCTCTACATCCTCATGGAGGTCTGCAAAGGCCTCCAATACGCGCACGACGTCACCGATCCGGAGAACGGGCGCGAGCTCGGCATCGTGCACCGCGACATCTCGCCGCCCAACATCCTCGTCTCGAAGCGCGGCGAGGTGAAGCTGGTGGACTTCGGCCTGGCCAAGGCGACGTCGCAGCTCGAGTCGACCGACCCGGGCGTGGTCAAGGGCAAGTTCTCGTATCTGTCGCCCGAGGCGGCCAGCGGCAAGGACGTCGATCGCCGCGCCGACATCTTCGCCGTCGGCATCCTCTTGTACGAGCTGTTGACGGGCAAGCGGCTCTTCTACGGCGAGACCGACTACCAGACGGTCGAGCTGGTGCGCCAGGCCAAGGTGCCGCCGATCGCCGCGCAGAACCCCGAGGTCACGCCCGAGCTCGAGCAGGTGGTGCGAAAGGCGCTGGCGCGCGATCTCAATCAGCGCTTCCAGTCGGCGGGCGATCTGCAGGACGCGCTAGCGCAGTATCTGTTTTCGCAGCGCCTCAAGGTCACTTCGCGCGACATCGAGCAGCTGGTGCAGGGGTGCCTCCGCGAAAAGCAGCGCTCGCAGCCGAAGGCGCAGCCGGTCGGCAACTTGATCGACACGCTCATCAACGAGGAGATCGTCAAGTTCACCTCGCTCGACACCTTCGCCGAGGCGAGCGCCAACAGCCAGGCGTCGCCGTCGCCCGATGCGTCGGGCAACGCGCCGCTCGACCCGGGGCTGTTCGTCGACACGCGCGGCTGGGCCGACGAGAACAGCGACGTGCGCAAAATGGGCCGCAACGGCGCCGACGGGATGCCGGGCGCGGTTCCGCAGCGCTCGAAGAAGAAGGACGACACCGGCAACGTCGGGCTCGAGGAGCTGCTCGAAGGCGGCGACGAGTCGACGGGGCACAAGAAGAAGTCGACGACCGGCGCGCGGCCCATAGCCAATGCCTCGATGCCGTCGGTCAAGGCGAGCCAGACCTCGGGTCGGATCGCGGCGATGGTCGACGATCCGACGGCGGTGCCGAAGCCCAAGCCGAAGCCGAAGAAGGCGACGGCGCAGGTGGCCGTCGTCGTCGTGGTGTTGATGCTGGTTCTCGCTTCGGCGGGGATGGCAATCTACTACTTCAAGCATTAGAGTCCCCCACGGGATAATCGTCGCGTGCCGACTCCGTTTGCTTCCCATCGAGGCCCCGCTCCACACGTTCTGGCGCTCGTGCTCGCCGGCGGCGAAGGGCGGCGGCTGTGGCCGCTGACGGCCGATCGCGCCAAGCCGGCGGTGCCGATGTGCGGGCGCTATCGCCTGATCGACTTCGTGCTGTCGAACCTGGTGAACTCGGGCCTGCTGCAGATCAAGGTGCTGACACAGTACAAGTCCGACTCGCTCAATACGCACATTGCGCGCGGGTGGCGCTTGCCGGCGTTCCTCGATCTCTACGTCGAGGTGGTGCCGGCGCAGCAGCGCACCGGCGCCTCGTGGTTCAAGGGCTCGGCCGACGCCATCTACCAGTCGCTCAACGTCATCAGCGACGAGGATCCCGACTACGTCGCGGTCTTCGGCGGCGACCACATGTACAAGATGGACGTGCGGCAGATGGTCGAGCAGCACATCGCCACCGACGCCGACGCGACCGTGGCCGTGATCCCGGTGCCGGTCGAGGAGGCGCGCGCGTTCGGCATCCTCGAGATCGACGACCGTGGAAAAGTGGTCGCCTTCGACGAGAAGCCGCTGCACGCCAAGGAAATGCCGGGGCGGCCCGGTTGGGCGCTGGCGTCGATGGGGAACTACGTGTTCACCAAGAAGCTCTTGCTCGAGGAGCTGCAGCACGACGCCTCGGGCGATTCGGCGCACGACTTTGGGCGCAACATCCTGCCCGAGATGGTGGCGCGCGGGCGCGACGTCTTCGCCTACGATTTTTCGGGCAACGAAGTGCCGGGCTCGCATCCGAACGAGCGCGGCTATTGGCGCGACGTCGGGACCATCAGCGCCTATTGGAAGGCGAACATGGATCTCGTGAAGGTCGTGCCCGACTTCGACCTCTACAACCCGCGCTGGCCGCTGCGCACCTGGACGCGGCCGTTGCCGCCGGCGAAGTTCGTGTTCGCCGATCCGGGCGACGGCTCGGGCCATGCGCGCATGGGCATCGCGACCGACTCGATGGTGTCGGAGGGATCGATCATCTCGGGCGGGCGCATCGATCGGACGATCCTGTCGCCGCAGGTGCGCGTCAACAGCTTCGCGCACGTCGAGGAGTCGATCCTGCTCGACAACGTCGACGTCGGGCGCCACTGCCGCATCCGGCGCGCGATCATCGACAAGGGCGTGCACGTGCCGGCGAACACCGAGATCGGCTTCGACCCCGAGGCGGACGCGCGCCGCTTCACCGTCTCGGACGGGATCGTGGTGGTGCCGAAGGGCTACCAGTTCGTGTGAGCGCCGCATCTTGAGCGGGCGGCGCGGCAACGTCGTTTTTCTTCTGCACATGCATCAGCCGCAGTACGTCGATCCGCGCAGCGGCCGGGCGATGCTGCCGTGGGTGCGGCTGCACGGCGCGCGCGGCTATCTCGACGTGGCGACGCTGCTGCACGAATACGGCGACGTGAAGCTGACGGTGAACTTCGTGCCGTCGCTGGTGTCGCAGCTGGAAAGCGTCGCCAACGGCGACGCCAGCAATAGTGACGAATGGCTGCGGATCGCCGAATTGGACGCGTGGAACGACGCCGAGCGCGCCTTCGCCGTCGAGCGCTTCTTCTCGCTCAACTGGGATCGTTGCGTGCGCCCGCGGCCGCGCTACGCCGAGCTGCTGGCGCAGCGCGAGCGGGGCGAACGCTTCTCCGACGGCGACGTGCGCGATCTGACGGTGCTGTTCAACCTCGGCTGGCTCGGCTTCGCCGCCCGCGCCGGCGACGGCGAGATCGACGCGCTCGAAAAGAAGCAGCGCGGCTACACGCGCGCGGATCTGGCGCTCGTCGTCGATCGGCAGCGACGCGCCTGCGCGCGGGTGCTGCCGCTCTATCGCGCGCTCGCCGCGCGCGGGCAGGTCGAGCTGTCGGCGTCGCCGTTCTATCACCCGATCGTGCCGCTCCTCGTCGACACCGAGCACGCGCGCCGCTCGATGCCGGCGGCGACGCTGCCACCGCCGTTCGCCTATCCCGGCGACGCCGACGCGCAGATCGTCCGCGGCGCCGAGGCGCACGCGCGCGCGTTCGGCGCCCGGCCGCGCGGCATGTGGCCGCCCGAAGGCTCGGTCTCGCCCGAGGCTGTCGCCGCCTACGCGCGCGCCGGCGTCGGCTGGCTCGCCACCGACGAGGGCAACCTGTGGCGCTCGCTGGCTTCGGCCAACGAAGCGCACGGACGCGGCGATCTCTATCGCGTGTGGCGTCACGGCGACGTCGACGTCGTGTTCCGCGATCGCGAGCTCTCCGACAAGATCGGCTTCGCCTACGCGCACGGCGACGCGCAAGCCGGCGTCGCCGATCTGTTGGCGCGCGCGCGCCAGGCCGCCCAATCCTCGACGGCGCCGACCGACGAGCCGGCGCTCGTGCCCATCTTCCTCGACGGGGAAAACCCGTGGGAGTCCTATCCCGGGCTCGGCGAGCCGTTTCTGCGCACGCTCTTCTCCGCGCTGTCGTCGGATCCCGAGCTCGGCACCGCGTCGATCGGCGGACACCTCGACGCCGCGCCGTCGCGCCGATCGCTTGCGCAGCTGCACTCGGGCTCGTGGATCGACTCGGCCTTCTACATTTGGATCGGCGATCCCATCAAGAACCGCGCCTGGGAGCTGCTCGGCCGCGCGCGCGCGCGCTTCGATCGCGCCGTCGCCGAAGGCGCGACCGACGCGCAGCGCGACGCCGCCTACGAGGCGCTCCTCGCCGCCGAGGGCAGCGATTGGTTCTGGTGGTTCGGCGAGCCGTTCCACTCGATGGAGGACGCGCTCTTCGACGCGCTCTTTCGCGCGCATCTCGCCGGCGCCTACCAGGCGCTCGGCCTGCCGGTGCCGCGCGAGCTCGACGAGCCGGTCGCGCCACAACATCAAAACGCCGTCGCCGACGCGACGGTCACGCCGCCGTGGAGCTTCATCCGCCCGCAGATCGGCGGCAATCGCTTCTACGACTGGCAGGGCGCCGGCCGCTATCGCGTGCCGCGCGGCGCGGCGATGGCCGATTCGCCGCTCGTCGCTGCCGTGCTCTTCGGCTTCGATCGCAAGACGCTCTATCTGCGCCTCGAGCCCGCCGACGGCCGCGCCGCCGAGCTCGCCGCCGCGCGCCTCGAGGTCGATGTCGCCGTCGGCGATCGTCACGTCGTGATCGCGTCGACGCCGGACGGCCTCACCGTCGACGGCAAGCGCGACGGCGGCAGCGCGCACGGCCGCACCGTCGAGCTGGCCGCGCCCTTCGCCGCGCTCGGCGCCGCGCCCAACGATCGCTTGCTCCTGACGCTGCGTCTCGTCGCCGGCGACGCGCCGCTGGCGCGCTACCCCGCCGACGGCGCGCTCGCGCTCACCGTCCCCGGCGACGGATTCGAGGCCGAGAACTGGTCGGCGTAGGCGACTTCGGCAGCGGTCCGCCCACGCCGCGCAGCGCATCACGCACCTCGGTCGCGTACGCCCCCTTGGGCGCCACCTCGAGATACTTCTGCCACGCCTCTTTCGCCGTCGGGTCCGACAGTGCCGTGCGCGTGCGCCCGACGTAATACCAGGCGTCGCCGTAGAGCGGATCGGCCTTGACCGCCGACTCCATCGCCGTGCGCGCGTCGGCCATGCGCGACAGATCGAAGTCGACCATTCCGAGCGAGTACCAGGCGCGCGCCATGCGCGGATCGAGCTCGGTGGCCGCCTTGAGCGAGCGCAGCGCCAGCTTGAACGAGCCCTGCTCGTACTGCGAGCGCCCGAGGATCGAGTAGGCCTCGGCCTTGGCCGCGCGCGGCGGATGCGGCCCGCGCATACGCGCGATCGCCTCGGCGGCGAAGCCTTCGGCCACCGAGTCGCGGCCGCGCTCGATCGCCAGCCGCGCGCGCGCGACCAGAAGCTCGACGCCGACGCGCGCCCGCGCCGGCGCCATCTGCACCACCTCGGCGGCCCGCTGCGGCTCTTCGAGATCGAGATAGGCGTCCATGAGCAGCGCCAGCGTCTCGCCGCGCAGCGCGTTCGGCACCGCCTTCTTCAGCATCGTCGCCGCTTCGGCCGCCTTGTGCTGGACGAGCAGCGCCTTGGCGTGCAGGTCGAGCAGCTCCTCCGCCGCTTGCGGCGCCGTCGGCAACCGCTGCGCGCGCGCCACGCGCTCCTCGGCGCCGACACCGTCGCCTAGCAGCAAGTGCGCCTTGGCCGCGTTCATCAGCGTCTCGAGATCGACGTTGTCGTCGCTGGCCAGGAGCGCATCGAGCTCGTCGCGCGCCGCCACCGGATCGCCGTCGTCGAGCGCGATCAGCGCCAGCTCGCGCCGCGCCGGCGCGTAGGCCGCGTTCGTCGCCAGCAGCGTACGCAAGTCGTCGCGCGCCGCCGGCAGGTTGCCGAGCTCGTGATCGAGCCGCGCCAGCGCCAGCCGCGCGTCGACGTCGAGCGGATCGCGCTTGAGCGCCTCGACCATCCACCAGCGCGCGCGATCGGCGTTCTTCATGGCGAGGAAGACGTCGCCGAGCGCCGCGGCCACGTCGGCGCGCTTCTGCGAGGTGCGCTCGAGCGCCTGCAGCATGCGCAGCCCCTTTTCCGGATGGCCGTCGGCGACCTCGACGCGCGCGAGGGTCACCTTCGCCGCCGCCACCACGTCATCGGGCGGCGCGCCGCGCAACGCCGCTTCGGCGTCGAGCCGCGCCGTCTCCTTGCGCCCGAGCATGAGCGACGCCTGCGCGCGCATCACCAGCGCCTCAGGCCGCGCCGTACCCGCCTCCTCGATCACCGACAGCGCGCGCAGCGGCTGCGCGCGGCGCAACGCCACCTCGGCGAGCACCAGCCGCGGCGTCAAGCGGCCAGCGCCGTTGATCGCGCGCTTGGCCTCGCGTTCCGCTTCGTCGAGCATGTAGGCGTCGGCCTCGGCCTGCGCCAGCTCTTCGGAGAGCAGCGCATCGCCGTCGCGCCGCTTGGCGGCCGCCTGCGCCAGATCGCGCCGCGCCGCCGTGATGTCGCCCTTCTGCAGCTCGAGCTCGGCCAGGCCGAGGAACGCGCGCGCCAGCTGCCCCGGCGACGAATCGCCGACCAGCTTGCCGACGACGCCTTCGAGCGCGCCGCGCGCCGCCTCGCGATCGCTGCCGCGATCGACCTCGAGCAGCGCGCGATCGATGATGGTCGCGATGTGGTTGGCGTTGTCGGCGAGCGCGCGCCGATAGGCCTCGAAGGCGCGCTCGTCGCGCCGCGCCGCCGCCTCGGCGAGGCCGAGCCCGTGCAGCACCACCGGATTGTGCGGATCGCCGTCGGCGGCGGTGCGCAGCGCGTCGGCCGCGGTGTCGGGCCGCTCGTTCAAGAGCTCGGCGCGCCCGACCAGATACGACGCCGCCGCGTCGGGAAACTTGCGCCTGAGCGCCTGCGCCAGCCTGGAGGCGCGATCGAGCTCGCCGCGCGCCATCGCCAGATACACGCGCGCCTCGGCGATGTCCTGGCAGCCGGGCCGCCGATTGGCGCACGGCGTCGCCGGCTCTTCGCCGAGCTGCGCCATCGCGCGCGTCGCCATCTCCGGCGAGTCGCCGAACTCGAACGCCATCTGCGCCAAGACGCGCGCGCGCAACGCCCGCGCCTCGCCGTCGTCGCGCTCGGCGAGGATCTGCCGATAGAGCAGCTCCGCCGCCTGGAAGCCGGGATAGTTTCCCGAGGCAAGCTTCTGCCGCGCCAGCTCGTGCCGCTTGGCCACGCGCGCGCGCATGCGCCACTCGCGCACGAGGAGGCCCGTCGCCACACCGACGGCGACGACGGCCACGAGCGCCGTGAGGAGGAGCGCAATCCCGCGCCGCGATCGATCGCCCAGCCACGGCGGCGGCACTCCGCGGACGAACAGCGTCGTACGCGGCTTCTTGCGCTTGACCGGCACGCGCACGAAGCCGGGCAGATCCTCGCCGTTGCCGGTCCCGTACGGGCTCTCGTGCCCGTCGCCGGCGCCGTAGACGCCCGCGCCTTCGCCGCGCATCTCCGTCGGCATCTCCGACGAATTCCTGGGAAACGTCGGCTGCGGCGACTGCGTACGCGGCAAGGGCTCGAACGGACGCACCGGCCGCTGGCGATGCAAGACCGGCTCGGGCGCTTCGGGCGCCGTGCCCGCGTGCTCGTCGACCTGCTTCTGCCGCCTTTGCCGCGTCTGCTCGTCCTCGCCGTCCTCGCTGTCGAACGTGGGCGCAAAGCCGCGCGGAAAGCCTTCGCGCGACTGCTCGGTGAACTGCAGATCCTTGGTCTCGAGCACGATCGACGGCTCGGACTGCTGATCGGGCGGCAGCTCGTCGACCGCGCGCCGCACCGTCGGCCGCCGCGCGCGCAAGATCTCCGCCGGCGTCATCGTCGAGACATCCGACGGCTCCGGCTCGTCGGTGTCGAAGCTGCCGGACGAGCCGCGCGCCTCCGTCGTCGGCACCGCGTGCGAGGCCACCGGCGGGCGCGCGCGCTCGCCGTAGTCTTCGGTCGCCGGCCCCTCGTAGCTCGAATCTTCGCTGCGCGCGCTCTTCTTGTTCTTGTTCGGCTTGTGGAACGTCTCGGTGCCGACCTGCGAATCCTCGACGGTGTCCTCGCCCTCGCCGAAGTCGACCAGCACCGACGCCGGCTTGTCCGGCTTCTTCTTGACGACGACGCGGTCCGACGGATCGGGATCGACGTCGGTGGCGTCGTCGGGATACTCGACGTCGACCTCCTCGGAGTCGGGCACCACCACGAGCTGTCCGCGATCCATCGGCATCGGCTGCACGACATTGCCGAGCTCGGGATCGGTGTTGCCGGTGACGCGCGCCGGATAGACCTTGGTGTCGGTCGGCTCCGCCGGCAGCCCTTCGAATCCGGCGGCGCGCGCGGTCGCGATCTCGGCGAGCAGCTGGTCCGCCTTGTTGTTCGACGGATCGAGCTCCTTGGCCCGCTTGAGCGTCACCTCCGCCTGCTGATAGTCGCCCTTGCCGACGAGCGCCTCGCCCTTGAGCAGCCACGCCAGCGCCGCGTTGGGATCGGTCTCGAGCGCCACGCGCATCTCGGCGAGCACCTCGTCCCAACGGCCGAGCGCGGTCAGCGCCATGCCGAGGACGAGCCTGCCCTCGAGCAGCGACGGCTGCCCCAAGAGGCCGAGGCGACAGATCTTCACGGCCTCCGCGTACTGGCGGCGGACGATGGAGACCTTGCCTCGCTGGACGAAGTCGAGCGAGTCGGACGCCAAAATTAAACCAGCGTAATTATACGCGGATGACGCCGGCGCGTCGAGCGTCTAACGCGCGCGCGTGCGTGCGCGACGGCGCCTACTTGTCGTCTTACTTCTCTGGGTGCTTGGGCGCTTCTTTGTCGACAGGCTTCGGCTCTTCGAAGAGCACGAGCGGGTGTCCCTTGACGCGCTCCTCGGAGGCCATGATCCACTCGCTGTTCTTTCGTTCCCACTTCTGCTTCGTCGTCGTCTTCTCGACGATGCCCTGATTCTTGAGCGACCACGTGTAATCGATCCGCGCGGTCGCCGTCTCCTTCTTCTTGTCGAGCGTGATGCTCGACATCTCGAAGTCGGCGATCTCGAGATCGTCCTCGAGGCTGGTGTGCTTGTCGATGAAGCGCTGCCGCAGGTCCGACGGCACGTGCTTGGCGGCCACGTCGTAGCGGCCCCAGCGAACGTCTTCGTTGTACTCGCGCGCGGCCGTCGTCAGCTGATCGATCTGCGAGTAGC
>DASXOU010000993.1:0-15136 GCA_036494045.1 Polyangia bacterium
GACGTCGAGCTTGCGCTCCGCCGGCTGATCGAGCGTGAACCAATAGAAGCTGTGCGGTCCGAGCGACAAGAAATACGGCCGATCCGTAATCGCCGGAAAGGGCGTGCGCCCGAACATCTCGATCGGCACCAGCGACTGGTACTTGGCCAGGTCGAGCTCCACCGCCTGCACGAAGCGCGACAGGTTGATCACCACCAGCACGCGCCGCCGCCCGTCGCTGCGCATGAAGGCGAGCGCCTTGTTGTTCTCGGGCAGCAGGAACTCGATGCTGCCGGTGGCGAGGACGTCGTATTCCTTGCGCAGCGCGATCAGCCGCTTCATCCACCATAGAAGCGACGAGGCGTTGGCCTGCTGCGCTTGAACGTTGTTCGATTCGTAGTGATATTCGGGATCGGTGATGACCGGTAAATAGAGTTTCTGCGGATTGGCGCGCGAGAATCCGGCGTTGCGATCGGCCGACCATTGCATCGGCGTGCGCACGCCGTCGCGGTCGCCGAGGTAGATGTTGTCGCCCATGCCGATCTCGTCGCCGTAATAGAGGACCGGCGTGCCGGGCAGCGACATCAGCATCGCGTTCATGAGCTCGATCTTGCGGCGCCCTTTGACCAGCGGCGCCAGGCGGCGGCGGATGCCGAGGTTGATGCGCGCGTTCGGATCCTCGGCGTAGACGCGATACATGTAGTCGCGATCTTCGTCGGTGACCATCTCGAGTGTGAGCTCGTCGTGGTTGCGCAAAAAGGTCGCCCACTGGCAGCTCGGCGGAATCGTCGGCGTCTGGCGCAGGATGTCGACGATGGGAAAACGATCTTCGAGGTGCACCGCCATGAACATGCGCGGCATCAGCGGGAAGTGGAAGTTCATGTGGCATTCGTCGCCGGCGCCGAAATAAGCGGCGGCGTCTTCGGGCCACTGGTTCGCTTCGGCCAGGAGCATGCGATCGCGGAAGCGCTCGTCGACGTGCTTGCGGAGATGGCGCAGAAACGCGTGCGTCTCGGGCAGGTTCTCGCAGTTGGTATCGTCGCGCTCGTACAAATAGGGGACGGCGTCGAGACGCATGCCGTCGACGCCGAGCTCGAGCCAGAAGTCGATGACCTTGAGGAGCGCCTTGTGTACCTCGGGATTGTCGAAGTTCAAATCGGGTTGGTGCGCGTAGAAACGATGCCAGTAATAGGCTTTGGCGATTGGATCCCACGACCAATTCGAGGTTTCGAAATCCTTGAAGATGATTCGCGCGTCGGAATATCGCGCCGGCGAATCGCTCCACACGTAGAAGTCGCGCCATTTGCTGCCTGGCGCGGCGCGCCGCGAGCGCTGGAACCATTCGTGGTCGGCCGAGGTGTGGTTGAGGACCAACTCGGTGATGATGCGAATTCCCCGTCGGTGGGCCTCTTTGAGGAGCCGCGAGAAGTCCTTGAGCGTGCCGTACGCCGGGTTGATGCTCATGTAATCGGCGATGTCGTAACCGCCGTCGCGCAGGGGCGACGGATAGAACGGCAAGAGCCACAGCGCGGTGACGCCGAGGTCCGACAGATAATCGAGCTTGTCGACGAGGCCGTTGAAATCGCCGATGCCGTCGTCGTTGGAATCGGCGAACGCGCGCACGTGGATCTCGTAGATGATCGCTTCGCGATACCAGAGCGGATTGGGCGCGAGTGCTTCGGGGCTCTCTTCTTTGCGGCGGCGCATCGTCACCGCCCCATCATACGAAATACTCGAAATCGTGCTCGTTGCGGGCGTGCCGGCGGACGCGGAAGACGTGGGCCGGCATGATCTGCGGACTCAAGGAGACGAAGTTGCGGCCGGCGCGCCAGCGATAGCGCGCCTCGCCCAGGAGGTCGTGGACCTGGAAGGTCTCGTCGGGATGCACGCCGAGCGCGGCGGCGTCGATGTCGATCCAGGCGGTGTGGGCGTTGCGCACGTCGAGGTTGACGACGACGAGGACGGCGCCGTCGTCGCCGCGCTTGGAGTAGCAGAGGATCTGATCGTTGTCGCTGCCGTGAAAGTGGAGGCCGCGCATGTCTTGCAGCGCCTGGTTTTCGCGGCGAATGCGGTTGACGAGCCGGATGAGCGGCGTCATCGAGTCGCCGCGCGCGAGATCCCAATGGCGTAATTGATACTTCTCGTTGTCGGCATATTCCTCGGCGCCGGCGCGCGCGACGTGCTCCATGAGCTCGAACGGCGGGCCGTAGATGCCGTAATTCGACGACAGCGTGGCGGCGAGGATGAGCCGCTGCACGAACGCGGGACGGCCGCCCCATTGCAAATGCTCGGGCAGGATATCGGGCGTATTGGGCCAGAAATTGGGGCGGAAATATTCGCGCATATCGGTGTTGGCGAGCTCGCGCAGATATTCGGCGAGCTCCCAGCGCGCGGTGCGCCAGGTGAAATAGGTGTAGGACTGCGAGAAACCGGCCTTGGCGAGCTGCTGCATGATCTTGGGGCGGGTGAACGCCTCGGCGAGAAAGATGGCCTCGGGGTGCTCGGCCTTGACGGCGCCGATGCACCATTCCCAGAACGGCAGCGGCTTGGTGTGCGGATTATCGACGCGAAACACCGTGATTCCCTGCTCGATCCAAAACAGGAATATCGACTTCAATTCGTCCCATAACGCTTGCCAACCGGCGCAGGCGAAATCGAACGGATAGACATCCTGATATTTCTTGGGCGGATTCTCGGCGTGTTGAATCGTGCCGTCGGCGCGGTGGACGAACCATTCCGGATGCTCGCGCACGTAGGGGTGAT
This sequence comes from Polyangia bacterium, assembly GCA_036494045.1. Classification (GTDB taxonomy): domain Bacteria; phylum Myxococcota_A; class Polyangia; order Palsa-1104; family Palsa-1104; genus JAQBQH01. The sequence continues at coordinate 2,743 of DASXOU010000993.1, forward strand.
CGGGCGACGCTTGAAAGGCGATGTCGAGCGCGACCTCGAGGCCGAGCGCGCGCGCGCGGCCGACGAAGGCGTGGAAGTCGTCGAAGGTACCGAGCGCGGGATGGATCGCCTTGTGGCCGCCGGCGGCGCTGCCGATGGCCCACGGGCTGCCGACGTCGTCGTCGCCGGCGACGAGCGTGTTGTTCGGGCCCTTGCGGTGGCTGTTGCCGATCGGGTGGATCGGCGGCAGGTAGATGGTGTCGAAGCCGAGATCGGCGATGTAGGGCAGGCGGCGGGCGGCGTCGGCGAAGGTGCCGTGGACGCCGGGCGCGCCGGCGTCGGACGCCCCGTAAGAGGCAGTGGAACGCGGGAAGAATTCGTACCAGGCGGAGAAACGCGCACGCGGCGGATCGACGACGACCTCGAGCACGCGGCCGTGGCGCGTGGCGAAGCGGCGATCGGGATGGCGCGCGACCGCGGCCGAGAGCGCGGGGTCGAGCACGAGCGCGGCGCGTGCCGACGGATCGACGCCGACGTCGGCGATCTCGGCGGCCGCGTTGCCGAGCTGGTGCGCGTCGGCGTGATCGCGGACGGAATCGGCGGCGCGCTCGACGGCGGCGCGCAGGAGCTCGGCGGCGTGGAGCAGCTCGACGCTCACGTCCTGCTTGGCGTCGACCTTGCGGCGGAAGGACCAGACGAAGCTGGCCCACTCGTCGACCCACGACTCGACGGTGTAGTGCACGCGGCCGAGCGCGGTCAGCGGGATCGTGGCGTGCCACCGGTCGTCGTTGTGTGGGCCGAGCGGAGCAAGCGCCTGCTCGCTCCAGGTGCGGGCGCCCTCCTGGCGATGGAGCACGCGCGCGGCGAGGATGTCGTGACCGTCGACGAGCAGGTCGGCCTCGACCTCGAGCACGTCGCCCACGATGCGCTTGACCGGATGGCGCCCGCCGTCGATCTCGGGGCGCACGGCGGCGATGACGACGCGGTGGCGGCCGTCGACCACCGTCGAGCGCTGCTCGACTTGGCGATCGACGCGCGAGAACATGTTGTAGAGTTAAAGACCGAGCCGCCGATGACAAGCCCCGGGCATGGTTGGGAACGGGCTGCACACCAGGCGGCGGTGTCCGAGGCGTTGCAAGCGCTCGGGATCAGCCGCTTGCATCTGGCGATCCACGACGCGTCGTTCCCCGCCGGTGCCGACGACGTCGGACGCGGCACGCCCTACTCCGACGCCGCGCGCGCGTTCTTCGGCTTCACGCACGCGCTCGGCTTCACCGGCGTGCAACTCGGGCCGCAAGGGCTGACTTCGCGCGAGAACCCGTCGCCGTACGACGCGATGCTGTTTTCGCGCGAGCCGCTGTCGATCTACGCGGCGCCGCTCGTCGGGCGCGACGCCTGGCGCGAGCTCGTCGGGGACGTGCCGTGGACGACGGCGCGGCGCGCCGATCATGGCAGCGCGTTCGATCGGCAGTACGCGGCGCTGGCGGCGCTGTGGCGCGCGCGGCGCGACGCCTGGAGCCGCGACGTCGACGCGTTTTCGCATGCGAACGAGTCATGGCTCGAGCGCGACGCGCGGCTCGATCCGATGGCGCCCGAGGAGTATCGCTTCGTGCAGTGGCTGGCGCACCGGCAGCACGACGAGCTGCGCGCGCACCTCGGACGGCTCGGGCTGCAGCTGTGGGGCGATCTGCAGATCGGAATTTCGTGGCGCGATCGGCAGGCGCTGGCGCCCTTGTTCCTCGACGGCTACGCGATGGGCGCGCCGCCGAGCCGCACCAATCCGGAAGGGCAGCCGTGGGGCTATCCGGTCCTCGATCCGGCGCAGTACGACGGCGGCGCCGGCGCGCTCGTCGACGCGCGCATGGGCAAGCTGCTCGCCGAGTACGACGGGCTGCGCATCGATCATCCGCACGGGCTCGTCGATCCGTGGGTGTATCGCGTCGGCGATGGCGATGCGCACGCGGCGGTGCGCGCGGGCGGGCGGCTGTTCTCCTCTCCGGACGTGCCCGAGCATCCGCGGCTGGCGGCGTTCGCCATCGCGCGCGCCGGCGATCTCGATCGCGGCGAGCTGCGCTGGGCCGACGGCTGGGTGCGCGCGCTCGACGACGAGCAGATCGATCGCTACGCGCGCATGTTCGATCGCGTCGTCGATCGCGCGCGCCGCGCCGGGCATCGCGCGGGCGACCTTCTGTGCGAGGTGCTGTCGACGTGGCCGTATCCGCTGCGACGCGTGATGGAGCGCGAGGGCCTGGGACGGCTGTGCGTGACGCAGAAGGCGAACCTCGACGACGCGCGCGACGTCTACCGCGGCGAGAACACACGCGCCGAAGATTGGATCATGGTCGGCAACCACGACACGCCGCCGTTGTGGGCGCTCGTCGACAAGTGGCACGGGACGGCGACGGCGGCGAAGCGCGCGACGCACCTGGCCGAGCGGCTCGAGCCCGACGCGGCCTGCCGCGCGTCGTTCGCGGCGTCGCTGCGGACGTCGCCGGGGCGGCTGGCGACGGCGATGTTCGCCGAGTTGTTCGCGTCGCCGGCCGAGTCGGTGTCGATCTTCTTCGCCGATCTGTTCGGCTATCGCGAGACCTACAACGCGCCGGGCACGGTCAGCGACGACAATTGGCGGCTGCGCGTGGCGCCCGACTTCGCCGCCGAGTACGCGCGCGCCGTGGGCAGCGACGACAATCCGCGCGCGCTCAGCCTGCCGCGCGCGCTGGCGATCGCGCTGCGCGCGGATCCGCGACGGGCGCGCGTGCACGAGGGGCTCCTCTTGCGCCTCGACGCCTTCGCCGACGAGCGGTAGGCACGACGATTGCTGCGTCTCGCACGCATGCGCGCCATCCTCTTGATCCTCCTGGCGGCCGCCTTCGTCGGCTGTGGCGACGATGTCATGGCGCACGACATGGCCGCGCCTGCCGACATGGCGCTGGTTGGCGAGTTTTGCGGCGGCAGCCTCGATCCGTGCTGCCCCAACCTGACGAAGCCGTGCGAGACCGGCCAAGTCTGCAGGGTCGACGCACGCTGCAGCGCCAACTACCGCTGCGTGTCGAACGCTTGGACGGCAGTCGGTCCGTACTGCGACATGGCGCCGTCGACCGACTGAGCGCTACTGCTGCGAATCCACCCCTTCGCTCACGAACACTGAACCGCGGCGCGACAGATCGGCTTCCTTCTCGACGACGACCACGCCCTCCTCCGACACGGTCAGCCCGCGCCGGCGATCCTCGTCGTGGTCGAAGCCGATCTCCATCCCCGCCGGGATGCGCACGCCCTTGTCGACGATGACGCGGCGAATCCGCGCGTGCCGCCCGACGTCGACGCCGTCCATCAAGATCGCCTCCTCGACGTGCGCGAAGCTGTTGATGCGCACGCCGGGCGACAGGACCGATCGATCGATGCGCCCGCCCGAGATGATGCAACCCTCCGACACCAACGAGTCGGTCGCCATGCCGATGCGCGCCGACTCGGCGAACACGAACTTCGCCGGCGGCAACGGCGGCGTATAGGTGCGGATCGGCCAGCGCATGTTGTAGAGGTCGAACACCGGGTTGACCGACACCAGATCCATGTTCGCCTGAAAATAGGCGTCGATGGTGCCGACGTCGCGCCAGTAGCCGCGCTCGCGCTCGAGCATTCCCGGGATCTCGTTGCGCGAAAAGTCGTAGGCGTAGACGCGCCGCTTGCCCACCATCGCCGGCAAGACGTTGCGTCCGAAGTCGTGGCTCGAGTCGTCGGCTTGATCGGCGCGCAGCTCGTCGATGAGCGGGCCGGTCGAAAAGATGTAGTTGCCCATCGACGCCAGCGCCCAGCCCGGTCGGCCCGGCATCTCGCGCGGATGCGCGGGCTTCTCGTCGAACGAGAGGATCTCGCCGTCCTCGGCGACGGCGAGCACGCCGAACGCGGACGCCGCCGCCACCGGCACCGGGATCGCCGCGACGGTGACATGGGCCTCGCGATCGAGATGGAAGTCGAGCATCTGGTTGACGTCCATCTTGTAGATGTGGTCGCCGCCGAAGATGCAGACGAGATCGGGATCCTCGTCGGTGATGATGTTGAGCGACTGGAACATCGCGTCGGCCGAGCCGCGGAACCACTCTTTTCCGAGGCGCTGCTGCGCCGGCACCACCTCGACGTAGAAGTTGAGCATCGCGGAGAGGCGCCAGCCGCGCGCGATGTGCGTGTTGAGCGAGTCCGACTTGTACTGCGTCAGCACCTTGATCTTGAACAGGCCCGAGTTGACCAGGTTCGACAGCACGAAGTCGACGAGCCGATAGCGCCCGCCGATCGGCACCGCCGGCTTGGCGCGCTCGGCGGTGAGCGGCAACAAGCGGCGCCCTTCGCCGCCGGCGAGCACGACCGACAGAACGTGGGGCGAAGGGCCGCGCGAAGAGAAGCGCCGAGGCGACGTCATATGGTTGGTGGTAGGCCGCACGCGAGAATCGACAAGCGAGCGCCGTGATTGGCTACAATGTCGCCATGCGATTCCTACGGACGCTGTACGTTGCGCTGCTGACGGCGGCGATCGCCGGCGGCTGCGACGGTTGCAAGCGCTCCGGCGGCGGCGGCACGGGCGCTGCCGGCGGCGGCGCAGCGACGGCGACGCAGCCGGAGCTGAAGCCGATCGGGATGGTCGATCCGTTCGCGCCGCCCAAGGGCGACGCCGCCAAGCTCATCGAGACCGGGCGCATCGCGCTCCGGCAGAAGAAGGCGCCGGTGGCGATCGCGGCCTTGCAGAACGTCGTCGACGACACGCCCGACTGGACGATGGCGCGCTGGGGGCTGTTTCGCGGGCTGGTGATGGCCGAGCGCTACGAGGACGCGCAGAAGCAGTGGGAGGAGCTGTGCGCGCGCGACTTCGGCGGCGTCGCCGGCAAGCTCGACAAGAGCAAGGAGTTCGAAAAGCTGCGCGCCTCGCCGCAGTGGGCGAAGTTCGGCGAGATCGAGGCGCGCTATCGCGCCGCCTACGCGCGCGGGCTCGACAAGGGCTTCTTCTTCGTGGCGCGCACGCGCAGCGCCGTCGAGCCGGCGTTCGCCGCCGGCACTGTCGAGACCGCGTTGTCGCTGCGCCAGGAAGTCTTCCACTACGATCCCGACGGCAAGCGCTTCCGCCGCGTCGTCGACTCCGACGGCCACGCCTTCGCCATCGGCCGCGCGCCCGACGGCAAGACGCTGCTCGTGTTGATGGCGCCCAAGCTCCATCGCGAAAACGGGCTCGACAGCTTCGTCGATCCGCGCGTCGGCACCGTCGATCTGTCGACGCTGGCCGTGGTCGGGCCGTTCGTCAACAAGGGGCGCTACGATCAGGTCGGCCTCGGCACCAACCGCGCCGGGCAGCCGATGTTCACGTTCGTGGTGACGTCGGGCGCGACTGCCGCCTACACCATCGACACCGCGCGCACGGGCCTCGGGCAGCTGCAAGGCGACAGCGTCATCCCCGACGGCGGCGAGACGCGCGCGTGGCCGAACCAGGTGGCACACTTCGACGACAAAGCAGTGCCGGGCGTGAAGATGGAGGACGGCGCCACGCAGTTCCTCATCGACGGCGAAACGCAGCCGGTAATCGCGGCGCGGCCGCTGGCGCAGAGCTCGCTGACCTGGTCGCCGGGAAAGACGCGGCTCACCTACGCCGGCAAGCTCGACGCCTGCAAGATCTTGAAGGGCGAGTCGAAGGACAAGAACGAGCTCTACGTGTACGACAAGACCAAGCACACCGCGCAGCGCATCGCCGCCGCGGTGTCGCCGTTCCAGACCATGTGGCTCGACGAAGATCGCCTGGTGTACGAAGGCGGCGTCGGCAAGGACGGCAAGATCCACATCTACACGTTCTCGTCGCACGCCGACGAAGCGCTGCCGACGCGCCACGGCGCCGGGCTCTACGGCGTGCCCACGCTCGCGTGCGAGCAGGCCGAGTCGGGCGTCGACGAAGATCTCGGCGACGAGGAATCCGAGGGCGACTGAGCGCGACTAGAAGTCGCCGGCGTAGAGCGAGCGGCTGAACGCGCGCGCGCAGCCGATGGCGAAGAACGCCGCGCCGGCGGCGAAGATCGACCACGCCAACCACGGCATCACGCCGGCCACGATGGCCGCGAAGAAGAGCACCACCAGCCCCGTCGACATGGCGAAGGCCACCAGCACCGACCAGCGGCCACGCGTGGCCAGGAGCAGCATGTCGAGCCCGACGCCGATGGCGCCGGCCACGAAGTCGAGCGCGACGAGCCAGGTGGGCGCGCCGTGCATCACGCCGGCGACACCGAGCACCACCAGCGCCAACGAGAGGCACAACGTGAAGACGCGCACCATGACCACACCTCCACCCTACGTGTTTGCATCGGCCGCGCCGCTCAGCCTGCTTCCTCACCGAACAAGCGCGCCTCCGCCCAGCGAGCGTCGAGCACCGCGCGCGTGGTCGCGTGCTCGGCGGCCGCGAGCGACGGATCGCGCTCGAGCAGCGTGAACGCCTCGCCGCGCGCCAATCGCAGGAGCTCGGCGTCGCGCACGAGGTCGGCGTAGCGCAGCCGCGGCATGCCCGCCTGGCGCGTGCCGAAGATCTCGCCCGGCCCGCGAATGCGCAGATCCTCCTCGGCGACCTTGAAGCCGTCGGCGGTCTCGGCCATCACGCCCAGCCGATCGCCGGCGTCGCCCGCGCGCGATCCGGCGACCAGCAGGCAGGTCGAGCGTCCGCTGCCGCGGCCGATGCGCCCGCGCAGCTGATGCAGCTGCGCCAGGCCGAAGCGCTCGGCCCCTTCGATCACCATCATCGACGCCGCCGGCACGTCGACGCCGACCTCGATCACCGTCGTGGCCACGAGCACGCGCAGCTCGCCGCCGCGAAACGCGCGCATCACCCGATCGCGCTCGGCCGTGGGCAGGCGCCCGTGCACCACGCCCATCGCCACGTCGCCGAGCTCGCCCGCGAGCCAATCGGCGGCCTCGGTGACGTCGGCGAGCTTGATGTCGGCGAGCTCGAGCTTCTCCGACTCCTCGATCAGCGGGCACACCCAATAAGCCTGGCGCCCGGCGTCGAGCGCGGCGCGCAGATCCTTGAGCGCGCGCGTGCGGCCGGTCTGGCCGTGCAGGACGCGCGTCGCCGGCGGCTCGCGCCCGGGCGGCAGCTCGTCGAGGATCGTGAGATCGAGGTCGCCGTAGGCGGTGAGCGCGAGCGTGCGCGGAATCGGCGTCGCGGTCATGACCAGGAGATGCGGCGCCGCGCGCGCGCCCGCGTGCAGCATGCCGCCCTTGTCGCGGAGCAGCGCGCGCTGGGCCACGCCGAAGCGATGCTGCTCGTCGATCACGACCATCCCGAGCCGCGCGAAGGCGACGCGCTCGGCCAAGAGCGCGTGCGTGCCGACGACGATGTCGAGCTTGCCGGCGGCGAGCAGCGCCAGTTGTGACTCGCGTGCGGCGCGCGGCGTCGACGCCGTCAAGAGCGCGAGCGATCGGCCGGTCGCCTCCGCCCACGCGCTCAGCGTGCGCGCGTGCTGCTCGGCCAGGATCTCGGTCGGCGCCATGATCGCCGCCTGAAGTCCCGACGCGACCGCGAGCTCGCACGCGGCGAACGCGACCACCGTCTTGCCCGAGCCGACGTCGCCTTGCAGGAGCCGGTGCATCGGATGCGGCTCCGACAGATCCTTGGCGATCTCGGCGATCGCCCGCCCTTGTGCGCCGGTCGGCGAAAACGGCAGCGCCTTTAGGAACCGCGCCAGGGCGCGCTCGGGCTTTTTGGCCGCGTCGAGCGCGAGGCCCGCTTCGCGCCGCGCCGTGCCGCGACGGCGCGCCAGGCCGAGCTGCAAGAAGAAGAACTCGTCGAACACCAGGCGTCGCTGCGCCGGCGACACGCCGTCGTTGAGCGCCTGCAATTCCGCGGGCGGCAGATCCGTCGGCGGCAGATGCAGCGCGCGGATCGCGTCGGCCTGCGAGCCGAGGCCGTGACGCTCGGCGATCGCGCGCGGAATGCCGTCGGGGATCTCACCGGCGAAGCGCTCGACCACCGCGCGGCACAATTTCTCGACGGTGCGCCCGGGCACGCCTTCGACTTCCGGATAGCGCACGCGCACGCCCGCGCCGCTGCCGACGTCGTCCTCGGGCGATTCGGCGATCGTCTCCGGATGGATCATCTCGCGCGCACCCTTGCGATCGCGCACGACGCCCGAGACGAGAAAGCGCGCGCCGACGGCGAAGCGCTGCATCATGCCGCCGCGAAAATGGAACCAGCGCGCGCCGAGCTCGGCGCCGTCGTCGCCGGCGAAGGTGACCTCGAGGATGCGCCGCCCGCGGCCGAACGCGACGCGCGCCTTTAGCACCGTGCCGCGCGTGACCGCGAGCTGCCCGACGGTGAGCGCGGCGATGGGCACGAGCTGCCGCAGATCGTCCCAGCGCCGCGGCAGAAAATGCAGCACGTCGCCGACGGTGGCGAGCTCGCGCTCCGCGAGCTTCTGCGCGGTCGCCGGCCCGACGCCGGGCAGTCCGAGGAGCGGCGTTCCGAGCGCGAGCGAGCCTTCGCGCGTCGTCGCGGGCACGAGCGCCCGCGGCTTGGGCGGCGCCGGCTGGGCCACCGGCTTCTCGTTCGCCAGCACCGCGCAATAGCGCAACCCCGCCGCCACCAGGCGCTCGCGCTCCGTCGTCGGCAGGACGTCCCAGCGCTTGATGTCGCGCGCCCAGGTGCGCAGCCGCTCCTTGCGCTCGGCACCGATGTACCCGGCGACGCCGGCAGCCGCGAGCACGAGCCGCTCGCCGAAGTCGGCCGCGCCCGGATCGGCAAACGCGTCGCGCAGCTGCTTGCGCCACGCATCGAGCGCGTCGTCGTACGTCGTCACGGCGAGAGAATACTAGCTAGCGATAGGTGAAACGAAGCTCGTAGTCGCAGATGTGGAAGATGTCGCCCTCGTCGATGCGCTTGTTGTCGATGCGCATCCCCTTGTAGTCGATGCCGTTGGTCGACCCGAGGTCCTTGATATAGAACATCCCGTTGCGTCGAATCACCGCCGCGTGCTTGCGCGAGATGTTGCCGTCCTTGATCGCCAGGTCCGACGACTTCGAGCCGCGCCCGATGATGAACTGGTCCTTGTCGATCGGGATGCGCTGGTTGTTGAACACGAGGAACAACACCGGCGACGTCCCGTTCGACGGCTCGGGCGTGATGCGCGGATTCGGCGGCGCCGGTGTCGCGCGTGCCGGCCGCGGCGGCGGCATCGGCGGCGCGCCCGGCCGCGCGTTCAGCACCGGCGACGAGCCCGACTGGTTCGCCGACGGTGCCGGCGGCGGCATCGGCGGCCGCGCCGTCGGACGCGCGTGCGCGTTGTTGTTGCCGCCCGCGCCGATGACCGGGCCGTTGGCGTTGCCGCCCGCCTGCTGCTGCGGCACCGACGGTGACGACGGCGGCGCCGCGCCCGCGTTGTAATTCTTCGAGCGCGCGTAGAAGCGCATCGCCTCGTTGATGAGGTAGTCGATGGAGCAATCGAAGTCGTTGGCCATCTGCTCGAACGTCTCCCACAGGACGTCCCGGCAGTAGAAGTGGCGCATCGTCTTCTTGCTCTGGTCCATCGCTCCTTGTCCCGGACTCGAGCCGCGAGCCGGCTCGAGACTCTCGGGCCCCAGCCGCCTATCCTGGCCTAAAACGGGGATTTTCGCCACTATTTAAACCCTCCTCACGGGCGCTTCTGCAGCCGCGCCACCGCCGTCGCCGCCACCTTGCGCGCGACGGCGTTCTTCGATCCCAGCTCCGTCTGCAAGGGCGGCAGCGCCGTCGGTCCCACGAGCACGAGGTCGTGGACGACGTAGCTGTCGAGATCCTCCGGTTTGTACTTCGCCGCCGGATTCAGCGCTTCGAGCACCGGGACGACCGCGCGTTCCTTGCCCGCGGCCAGCGCCGCTTCGACCGCGCGCCAACGGGTCGTCTCGTCGGGCGAGCGCATGAGCGCGACCAGGCCGGTCACCGCCGTCGGCATCTTCTCGAGGAGCGCGAACGCCGACTCGCGCACCTTGCCCGGCGCCTTGCCGTCGCCGGCGATGCGCAGCGCCGCCGCTTGCAGCGCCGAGTCGCCCGTCGACAAGTTGCCCTGCGCCAAAGCCAGGAGCGCCTTTTCCCGCGCGCTCTCCTCGCGCGCGTGTTCCGCCTGGTCGACGAGGAACGCGGTCGCGCGCGGCCCGCCGATGAGCCCGAGCGCCTGCAGCGCCTGTTCGTCGAGCGCGCGCGGCCCCGCCTTTTGAATGCGCGCGATCAGCTCGTCGGCCACGCGCGCGCGCGCGTCGGGATCGGCGATGCGCCCGAAGATCGCCGCCGCCGCCACCAGCTGCGACGAGCCCGGCTGCATCAGCTCGCCCAGGCGCGGCGCCGCCTTCGAGCCGATCGCGGTCAAGATCTGATCCGACGAATGGCCGCCCGCCGACATGCGCCCATTCAGATCCGCCGTCGTCCACTCGATGAGCGCCGTGTCGGCCGCGTTCTTGTCGTCGGGCGCGGCGTCGGCGCGCAGAAGATAGAGCGCGTCTTTCGCTTCGCGCTGCGCCCGCGTCGTCGCCGCGCCGGCCACGCCCGAGCCGCGTGCCAATTCCGCGAGCCGCGGCACCGCGTCGTGAATGATGGCGCGCTTGTCGCCGGCGTCGACCTTCGCCAGGTCGCCGATCGCGTCCGACGCCATGCCGATCTCGACGAGCGCCGCCAGCGCCTGCCCGCGCAGCGACGGATCGAGCCCGTTCTTGCCGAGCACCTCGCGCAGCTTTCCCGGCCCGCGCTCGGTCTCCTTCCAGCGCGCGATCTTTTCCGGCGTCGGCGAGCACGCACCGGCGGCGAGCGCCAGCTGCAGGGCCGCGACGAGCACGCATACGCGTCTCACGATCGCGAACCGTAGCCGGCAAGCCTTTGCCACGTCAAGGCGAACCGCGGTAGGCTCGACGCCCGTGCGCGCGCTGGTGATGTCCTGTGTCCTGGCGTCATGTGTCCTGGTCGCGACGCGCGCGCTCGCCTATCCGCTGATGGCGCCGCGGCCGATCCCCGACGCCATCGCCGGTCCGACCGATCCGAGCGTAGCCGCTACTTTCTACAACCCGGCGGCGATCGGCTATCTGCGCGGCATCCACTTCTTCGCCGACGGCGGGCTGCGCCTCGGCGTCGGCAACATCGAGCGCGACGGCAACCCTTCGGCGGCAGCGGGCTCGCAAGCGCTCGATTCGTTCGTCGGCGTCACCTGGGATCTGGCCACCGACACCATCACCATCGGCCTCGCCGTCTACACGCCGTTCAGCGATTTCTCGTCGTATGCGCGCTCGGGCCCGCTGCGCTACGCCGAGCAGGCACAGACCTTCTCGACGCTGGAAGAGACGCTCGCGGGCGCCTGGCAGATCGAGCGCCACATCTCGATCGGCGCCGGCTTCATCGTCAACGAGAGCTGGCTCGACTATCAATACGCGCGCGATCTGGCGCCCGCCGGCGGGTCGCCGTCAGTGGCGATGCTCGGCTACGAAAATGCGCAAGCGCAACAGAACGTGCGCCTGCGCGGCTTCGACTACGGCTTCGGCTTCATCGTCGGGCTCATCGCCCGCCCCGACGATCACGTGTGGCTCGGCGTCTCGTACACCAACCACAAGGCCGGCGGCGACCTCGCGCTCGCCGACGCGCAGAACGCCGAGGTGTCGCCGGCGCCGCTGCAAGGCGCGTTGTGCGGCGGCGGGTCGTGCGCCGGGCGCGATCGCATCCTCATGCCGCTGCCGGAGATGGTGAACGCGGGCCTGCGCGTGACCGTGTTTCCCACGTTCGAGATCGAGGCGGCCTGGCGCTTCATCCACTATGGCGCGCGCACCGCGCTCGACGTGTCGCTGCAGTCGGGCGAGCTGGCCAACGCGGGCGTGCCGCCGCAGTTCCTGATCGATCGCGGCCTGCAGAACACCTATCTCGTCGAAGTGTCGACGCGCCACCTCGTGCGTCCGACGCTGCGGCTGTCGCCGTCGTTGACCTTCGAGACCTCCGCGATCGCGCCCGATGCGGTCAACGCCGCCGCCATCGACGCGCCCAAGCTCGATCTGGCGCTCACGCTCGAATGGGCGGCCTGGCACAAAGGATCGACCACGCTCACCATCGGCGCGCACCTCGGCGGCACCGCCTACTTCCTCGACCACGTCAGCTCGCGCTACGACGCCCATGCCGCCACCGCCTGCGTCGACGCCGCCTACAGCCTGGCCGCTTGTGGCAAGCTCAATGCCGGCGACGCGCTGCCGTCGGAGTCGGGCGACTATTATTGGTTCGTCATCAACGGCGGCATCTCGCTCGGCATCCATTATCAACCGTAAGGATCGACAAGGAGTCCCATGCAGCTCGTGTCACAGCACCCGTTCGGCGCCGGGGGCCTCACCGCCAGGATGTTTCGGCTCGGCAACGGGCTCAAGGTGATCCTGGTGCGCGATCCGTCGGCGCCGGTGT
>DASXOU010000994.1:0-5435 GCA_036494045.1 Polyangia bacterium
CGATCTTCGCGCCGGTGTCGTATTCGAACGTGACGCGGTGGGAGACGAGCTCGTGCAGACGGGCGTAGTTGGGCATGCGCGCGGTATATAACACGACGATGTCGTCCGCCGAAATCTTGCTCTTGCGCCACGGGCAGTCCGAAGGCAACGAAGGCGGCCGCTTCGGCGGCCACGGCCCGACGCCGCTGACGGCGCTAGGCCGGCGTCAGGCCGAGGCCACCGCGCGCGCGCTCGTCGCCGAGGGCGGGCTGAGCGCGATCTTCGCCAGCGATCTTGTGCGCGCGATGCAGACCGCCGAGCCGATCGTGGCCGCGACGGGGATCGCGATGCGCACGACGCCGGCGCTGCGCGAGCGCTCGGTCGGCGTGTTCACCGGCATGACCTTCGCCGAGGCCGAGGCCGCGCATCCCGAGATCTTCCGCGCGATGATGCAGCGCGATCCGGACGCCTGTCCGCCCGAGGGCGAGTCGTCGCGCGCGCGCCTGGCGCACGCGGGCGCCTTCTTCGACGAGGTGCTGGCGCGCTTTACGACCGGGCGCACGCTCTTCGTGTCGCACGCGTTCACGCTCAACCTCCTGGTGCGGCGGCTCCTCGGGCTCGCCGAATCGCCGTCGGTGTTCTTTCGCACCGACAACTGCGCGCTGCATCGGCTCAAGCGCGCGCCGACGGGATTTTGGAACGTCGAGGCGCTCAACGACCGGCGCCATCTCATCGGTGTATAGGCGCCAGGCGCGCCGGAAAAAATCAGAAAGAACCAATCGGCTCTCTCTGTAAGAGTCGTGTTCTCCTGATCTCTTGATCTCCCTGTAAATCTTCCCAGGGACGACGCGGACAGAACTAGGCTTCGCGGCGGATCAAATAGTCGCGCAGCGCTTGCGAGGCGACGGCGGCGCCGAGCAGGCCCGCGCCGGAGATGACGGTGGCGATGAGGAGGCCCCCCGGTCCGTCGAGATGCGCGGCCAACACCATGCCGAGCACGAGCGAGAGCACCAGCCCGACGACGAACAGCACGCATTGCGCGAGGAGCCCGATCAAATCGCCGACGAGGCCCTTCATCAAAGCACCGTGTCCAGCGCGACCACCACGTCCTTCTTCGGCGGCTCCACCGGCTTCGACTGCCCGGTGACGTCGCCCGGATTCTTGGTCATCGCGTCGCCGTCCTTGTCGACGCGGACCGTGACCACGATCTTTCCCGTCATCGACGTGCCGGCGAACATCGCGTCGCGCGAATCGAGCGCGAACTTGAGCGGCCACGCGCCCACCGTCAGCTTCTGCACCGCCAGCGGCGTGCCCGGCGCGGTGGAGCCCTCTTCGTATTTGCGCGCGACGACGAAGATGGTGTCGCCCGCGGCGACCTTGTCCTTGACCTTGCCGTCGACTTTGATGACGCCGGACAGCACCGTCTTGGGATCGAACTCGCCGCCCGGCGTCGTCCCAGCGAACGCGCCCGACGGCTGCGCGCCGGCCGCGCCGCCCATGGGCGGATGTCCGGGCGGAAGCGGCGGATGTCCCGGCGGCAGCGAGTCGTCGCCCGAGCCCGCTGCCACCGGCGGATGCACCGGATGATCGCCCGGCGGCGCCGTGGCGCTCGCGGGCTGATCGAGCGGCGGAATCCCCGACGGCGCAGGCGCCTGTTGCCCGCTCTTCTTGTCACACGCGATGAGGAGCGCGGCGCTCGCGAACGCGACGCACGCCCCTCGACGGAAGCTCGACATGCCGGTACCTTAGCACCCGTGTCCCGCAACGTCCACGAAGGCGAGCTGGTCCGCGTCGAGCCGCGCGCCGACGGTGTCGTCGAGTACGTGCTGCGTCCCGAGGAGCCGCTCGTCTATCGTCCCGGCCAGTTCCTCTCGGTGCGCGTCGGCATCGACAGCGATGACAATCCGATCCTGCGCAGCTACTCGATCGCGTCGCCGCCGGGCGGCCGCGACGTCTCGCTCATCTTGAAGCTGATCGAAGGCGGCCCCGGCTCCGAATATTTTTCGCGCCTCGCGGCCGGCGATCGCGTGCGCTTCACCGGGCCGATGGGTTTCTTCTGCCTCGACCTTCAGCACGGCGGTGACGTCGTCTTCGGCGTGACCGGCGTCGGCATCACGCCGGTGCTGCCGATGATTGGCGAGCTGGCGGCGCGGCCCGAGCGCGGGCGCGTCATCCTCTATTGGGGCAACCGCCACGCCGAGGATCTGTTCTGGCTCGACGAGTTCGAGGCGCTGCAGAAAAGCTGCGCCCGCCTCTCGGTCGAGATCTTCTTGACCGGCGAGGCGCCCACCTGGCGCGGGCGGCGCGGGCGCATCACGCAGGCGGTGCTGTCGGAGCTGCCGACGTTCGACAAGCCGACGTTCTATCTCGTCGGCAACGGCGCGATGATCAAGGAGCTGAAGGCGGCGCTGCAAGAGCGCGGCGTCGATCGCAAGCGCCAGATCCGCAACGAAGCCTTCTTTGGTTGACCTGGGCTGATGTCGACGAGCCACGCGCTTCATCGCCGCACCGCCCTGGCGCTCGGCGCCGCCGCCACGATCCTCTATCTGGTCACCGCGCCGTCGATCCCGAACGGCGACGGGCTCGGCTACCTGAAGCTCCTGCCGTACAACTTCGCCGCCGGACACCTCCTCTTCATGCCCGCGTTGCGCGCGCTCACGCATCTTCTCGGCGACGGGCTGCGCGCGGGCCGGCTCTACGACGCGCTCCTCGGCGGCACCGGCGTCGTCTTGACCTACAGCATCGCGCGCCGCATGTTGGCCGCGTGGGGCGACGACGCCGCGCGCCTCGGCGCCGCGTTCGCCGCCTGCGGGCTCATGCTCTCGTACGGCTATTGGAGCGAGGCCAACGACGTCGAAGCCTACGCGGCGGCGATGGTCGCTCTCCTCGTCACCGTGCGCATGGCGCTGTCGTTCGCCGCGCACCCGACGCTGCTCCGCGCCGCGGCCACGGGCGCGCTCCTCGGCGTCGCCGTGCTCTCGCATCTGTCGCACGTGCTCGCCGCGATCTTCGTCGGCTGGTACCTCTATCGTCACGCGCGCGTGCGCCGCTGGCTTGCGCCCGCGATCGCGCTCGCCGTCGGAGGCGCGCTCTCGATCGGGCTCTACGCCTACGCCGCGCTGGTGGTGCGCGGACACGATCTGGCCGGCGCTGCCAAATGGATCGGCACCGCGCAACACGGCTTTGTGACCACGGGCGGCGCCTATCGCCTCGCGGACGCGATCTACGGCCTGTGCAAAGCGATCGTCTGGTCGCCCTATCTCTACGAAGCCGACGCGCAGAAGCTGGTCGGGCAATTCCTCCTCGGCATGATCCCGCTGGCGGCGCTCTTCGTCGGCGTGCTGCGCGGCAAGCGCGCGCGCGATCGGCTCGACGTGGCCGCGCTCGCGGTGTGGAGCGTGCCCTATGCGCTCCTCGGCATCGCCTTCTTCGGCGCCGATCCCGAGCGCTGGATCTTCATTCTGCCCGCGGGCTGGATCCTCGCCGCCGCGCTGGTTCTCGAGCTGCCGCGGCCGACGCGCGCCGCCGCCGCCGTGCTGTTGTGGATCGGCGCGTTCAACTTCGCGACCGCGATTTGGCCCGCGCATCACGACGACTGGCCGCGCAAGAAGGCCGAGCTCACCGCCGCGCAGCTCCACGACGGCGACCTTCTCATCTTCCCCGGCCACTCGTGGGACGAGTACGTCAGCTATTTTGCGACCGCGAAGATCGAGCCGTTCCCCATTTCGTACTACGCTGCGCGCGACGGCGCCGACGCCGCCTGGGCGCGCCTCGACAAGGAGATCGCCGCGGCGCGCGCGCGCGGCGGACGCGTCTTCTGCGTGCGCATCTTCAATGACGCCGACGAAGATCCGCGTGGCTTCTGGGAGCTCGGCACCGTCGGCGTTTCGCGCGCGGCGCTCAAGGACGCGATCGCGCGGCGCGGGCGGCCGGTGACGATCGCGCCGGCCGAGGGGCTCACCGTCACGCGGCTCGAACCGTGATATTCACTTTGCGATGCCAGTCGAGTATCGGATCGATCTAGACGAGCACAATGCGCACCTGATTCGCGTCGAGGCGCGCTTCGCCACCGGTGGTGGCGACGTCGACTTGAAGCTGCCGGTGTGGACGCCCGGCTCGTATCTGGTGCGCGAGTTCGAGCGCCACGTGCAGGATCTGACGTGCGCGACCAACGAGGGCAGGGCGCTGCCGGTGCGCAAGCTCGACAAGGCGACCTGGCGCGTCGATGCGCGCGGCGCGAGCGAAGTGATCGCGCGCTATCGCGTGTACGCCAACGATCTGACGGTGCGCTCGGCCCACGTCGACGATTCGCACGCGTTCTTCAACGGCGCGTGCGTGTTCTTGTACGCCGACGCGCTCGCCGGCAGCGAGGCGCGCGTGACGGTGATACCGCCGAGCGGTTGGCGCGTGACCGTCGGCTTGCGCGAAGTAGACAAGAACGTGTTCGTCGCGCGCGACTACGACGAGCTCGTCGACTCGCCGTTCGAGATCGGCACCCACGAGCTCCTCGACTTCACCGCGCAAGCCAAGCCGCATCGGCTCGCCATCTGGGGCCACGCGGCCGTCGAGCGCGCCACGCTCAGCGCCGACATCGTCAAGATCATCGACACCGCGGCGGCGCTCTTCGGCGACGGCGTGCCCTACGACGACTACACGTTCATCCTCATGCTCGCGCCCAATCAATACGGCGGGCTCGAGCACAAGAAGTCGTGCGCGCTCTTGTCGTCGCCGTTCACGTTTCATCCGCGCAAGAAGTACGAGGAGCTGCTCGAGCTCATCGCGCACGAATTCTTCCACCTGTGGAACGTCAAGCGCATCCATCCGACGGCGCTCGGCCCGTTCGATTATCAGCGCGAGGCCTACACGCGCTCGCTCTGGGTCATGGAGGGCGTGACCAGCTATTACGATCGACATCTCCTGGTTCGCGCCGGGCTGCAGAAGCCGGAGAAGTACCTCGAGAAGCTGGCCGAGGAGCTGGCCAAGATCGCCTCGATCCCCGGACGCAAGCGCCAGTCGCTCGAGGAGTCGAGCTTCGACGCGTGGATCAAGCTCTATCGCCCCGACGAGAACACGGTCAACTCGACCATCTCGTATTACCTGAAGGGCGGCGTGGTGACGCTGCTCTGCGATCTCGAGATCCGCGCGCGCACCGGCGGCAAGCGCTCGATGGACGACGTCATGCGCCTATTGTGGACGCGCTACGGCAAGCGCGGCGAAGGCTTCGCCGACGACGCGGTGCAGGGGATCTTCGAGGAGGCGGCGGGCATCGAGCTCGACGCGTTCTTCGGGCGCCACGTGCGCGGGCACGACGAGGTCGACGCCGAGCGCCTGCTCGCCACCGTCGGGCTGACGCTCGCGCCCGACGCCGAGGACGACGAAGGCGAGCGCGCGCCCTGGCTCGGCATCACCACGCGCGAAGACGGCGACGCGCTCCTGGTCGCCACCGCGCTCGACGG
>DASXOU010000995.1:0-2814 GCA_036494045.1 Polyangia bacterium
CGACGACGCCGTCTGCGTCGAGCCCTCGCCCAAAGGGCCGGGCTGGTCGCGCCTGTGGGTCGCCGTCGCCGACGTCTCGCATTACGTGCGCCCCGGCGCGGCGCTCGATCGCGAAGCGCGCGTGCGCGGCTGCTCGGTCTACCTGCCCGATCGCGCGATCCCGATGCTGCCGCATCAATTGTCGTCCGGGATCTGCTCGCTCAACCCCGAGGTCGATCGCTGCGCCATGGTCGCGCGCATGGAGATCGATCCGTCGGGCGACGTGCACGACGAATATTTCTGCGCCGCCGTCATCAACTCCAAGGCGCGCCTCGACTACCCGGGCGTCGCCGCCGCGCTCGCCGGCGATTTCCGCGGCACGCGCGCGCGCTACAAGCAGTTCCTGCCCGAGCTCGAGCGCATGTCCGCGCTCGCCAAGAAGCTGCGCGTGCGCCGCCTCGAGCGCGGCTCGCTCGACTTCGACCTGCCCGAAGCCAAGGTCATCCTCGACGAGGACGATCCGACGCGCGTGCGCGACGTCGTGCAGTCGCGCGGCGACGCCGCCGTCAAGGGCGCCTATCAGCTCGTCGAAGACTTCATGCTCGCGGCCAACGAAGCGGTCGCGCGCCACTTCCGCGAGCGCGAGCTCGACACCGTGTGGCGCGTCCACGACGTGCCCTCGGACGAGCGGCTCCAGCAATTCGCCGAGCTCGCGCACGCGTTCGGCCTGCACTTCGACGCCGAAGCCGGACGCTCGCCGCGAAAGCTCAAGGACTTTCTCGCATCGTTACACGGCAAGCCCATGGAGCGCGCGCTCAACTTCCTCTTGTTGCGCACGCTCCGGCAGGCCGTCTACGACGTCGTCAACGTCGGACACTTCGGCCTGGCCGCGCCCGACTACGTGCACTTCACCTCCCCGATCCGTCGCTATCCCGACTTGATCGTGCATCGCCTCTTGAAGCTGTCGTTGCACGCCGACGGGCTGCCCGCCGGCGGCAATCCCGGCACGCTCCCGACGCGCGAGACGCTGCAGGCGATGGCCGCCGAGTCGTCGAAGGCGGAGCGGCGCGCGATGGAGGCCGAGCGCGACGTCGTCGACTTGTACCGCGCAGTGCTCATGCGCGATCGCATCGGCGAGGAGTACGACGGCACCATCGCCGCCGTCGTCGGCTTCGGGCTGTTCGTGCAGATCGAGTCGCCCTTCGTCGAGGGGCTGGTCAAGGCGGCCGCGCTCTCCGACGATCACTACGAGTACGACGAAGAGACGCAGCGCCTCGTGGGCCGCACGACCGGGCGCCAGTTCGCGCTCGGCGATCCGGTCAAGGTGCGCATCGAGAACGTCTCGGTCGCGGGGCGCAAGATCGACCTGGCGCTCGTCGAGCACGTGTCGAAGGCGCCGCCGTTGCCCGAGTCGCGCGGCAAGCGCCGCTTCGATCGCGAGCCGAAGAAGCCGCTGCGGCCGGCGCCGTCGCGCAAGCACGATCGCGGCAACAAGCATGGCGGTCCCAAGCATGGTGGCGGCAAGAACGGCCGTCCCAAGCGGGGACGCCGATGAGCGCGCCCAAGACGATGCAGTACGAGGTCACCGGGCGCGTCGCGCGCATCACGCTCGATCGCCCGGCGCGCGGCAACGGCATCACGCTCGACATGCCGCGCGAGCTCGCCGCCTGCGTCGAGCGCGCCAACCTCGACCCGGCGGTCCACGTGATCCTGCTCGCCGGCAACGGCAAGGGATTCTGCGGCGGCTACGATCTCGTGGACAGCGCCGAGCGCCTCGGCGCGGCTTCTCGCGCCGGTGAAGTGCCCGCCGGCGTCGTCGACGAAGGAGCGCCCGCGGGCTCGCCGCTCGATCCCGCCGTGGTCGCGCGCAACCACGATCCGCGCGCGCCCTGGGATCCAATGGTCGACTACCAGATGATGTCGCGCAACGTCCGCGGCTTCATGTCGCTGTTCCACTCCGACAAGCCGGTCGTCTGCAAGGTGCACGGCTTCTGCGTCGCCGGCGGCACCGACATGGCGCTGTGCAGCGACCTCCTCGTCATCGAAGACGTGGCCAAAATTGGCTATCCGCCCGCGCGCGTCTGGGGCGTGCCCACGACCGCGCTGTGGACGGCGCGCCTCGGCCCGCAACGCGCCAAGCGGCTCCTCTTCACCGGCGACTGCCTCTCGGGCACCGAAGCGGCCGAGTGGGGCCTCGCGATCGAAGCGCCGCCGCGCGCCGAGCTCGACGCGCGCGCCGAAGCGCTCGTCGAACGGATCGCGCGCGTGCCGGTGAACCAGCTCATCATGCACAAGCTGCTCGTCAACCAGCAGCTCCTCGCGTCGCTCGGTCCGACGCAGATCTTCGGCACCGTCTTCGACGGCATCGCGCGCCACACGCCCGAGGGCTACGCCTTTCAAGCGCGGGCCGCCGCCGACGGCTTCAAGCGGGCGGTTTTCGAGCGAGATTCGCCGTTCGGCGAAGGAAAACGCTAGCCGCACGCAACTTTTCTTGCACGCTACTGATAATATGTTCATGCATATGCAATCGATCCGAGAACGCCTCGAAGAAGATGAACGGAAGATCCTCTCGCCGTTCGCGCAGCTCTCGTCCGCCACCAAAGGGCGCGCGCGCGCGGAGCCGCCCGATCCGATGCGACCGCCGTATCAGCTCGATCGCGATCGCATCATCCACTGTAAAGCGTTCCGCCGTCTCGCCGGCAAGACGCAGGTGTTCCTCGCGCCCGAAGGCGATCACTATCGAACGCGCATCACGCACACGCTCGAGGTGGCGCAGTTCGCGCGCTCGGTGACCAAGTTTCTCGGGCTCAACGAGATGCTCACCGAAGCGATCGT
>DASXOU010000996.1:0-9152 GCA_036494045.1 Polyangia bacterium
CGTCGACGGCAAGGAAGTGAGCCCCGATTCGCTGCGCAAGATCTTCGACGACGCGCACGCGCGCGACGCCGAGACGCAAGTGGTGGTGCAGGCCGACGAGGCGACGCATCATGGGCGCGTCGTCGCGGTGATGGAGCTGGCCAAGGCGGCAGGGCTGCGCCGGCTGGCGATCGCGACGCGCCGGCGCTGATGCGCGCGCTCGCTCTGCTGCTCTTCGCTGCGACGATCGCGTCGCCGGCGAGCGCCGCCGCCGACACCTCGTCGTCACCCACGATCACCATCGGCCCCTTCGTGCAGGACGTGCGCGCGGACGGCTTCACCGTGGTGTTCGAGACCTCGGCCGCGGCCGACGCCGAGGTGCGCGCCGGCGACGCGCGCGTGGCGACACACGGCACCCATCACGAAGCGATCGTGCGCGGCCTGCCCGCGGCGACCCGCGAAAAATATCGTGTCACCGTCGGCGGACGCGACGCCGGCGGCGGCGAGGTCGTCCTGCCCGACGCCGGGCGCGCGCTCCGCTTCGTCGTCTACGGCGACACGCGCAACGGCGGCGCCGTCGCCACGGAGCTGGCGCGGCTCGCCGCCGCCGAGACGCCCGATCTCATCCTCTACACCGGCGACATCGTGCCCTACGGCAGCGACGAGCACGGCTGGGCCACCTTCTTCGCCGACGAGCACGCGCTCCTCGCCGACGTGCCGCTCTATCCGACGCTCGGCAACCACGAGATCTTCCGCGATCCATCGGCCGCGCACTTCCGCCGCTTCTTCGCGCTCCCCGACGACGGCCGCGCGCGGCTCTATTATCACTTCCGCTTCGGCCCCGCCGAGTTCATCGTGCTCGACGGCAACGCGCCCACGCCCGCGCAAACCGCGTGGCTGCGCGCGACGCTGGAGGCCGCCGACGCCGATCAGGTCGCGCACGTATTCGTGCTCGTGCACCAGCCGCCGTTTTCGCTCGGCGATCACTGCGGCGCCGCGCTCGACCAGGCCGATTGGCTGCCGCTCTTCGAGGCGCACCACGTACGCGCGGTCTTCGCCGGACACGATCACGCGTACGCGCGCATGGAGCGGCGCGGAGTGCGCTACTTCGTGTCGGGCGGCGGCGGCGCGCCGCTCTACGCCGAGCGCTCGTGCGCCGCGTTCGACCGCGCCGCCAAGCGCGTGTATCTGCCCGTACACCATTTGATGCGCGTGCAGGTCGACGGGCCGAGCGTCGACATCACCGTCCTCGCCGTCGCCGACGGGGCGCCGATCGATCACGTGCGCTTCGCCGCCGGCGAGCCCGTCTTCGCGATGGACGCGCCGCCGCTCTCGCCTGCGGGCGAGCTGCGCGCCGCCACGCACCCGTGGACGCTCGCCGCCGCCGCGCTCGCGTTCGTGCTCGTCGGGCTCGCGCTTCGCCGTCGCCGCGCGCGCTGACGCGGCGCGTGCAGCATCGGTACGCGGGATGCACTGCATCGGTGCGTGGGCCGAAAGTGGACGATGCTGGCGACGGTCGTGGTGATGCCGGGTGGCATCTTCTTGTTGCTCTCCGTCGCGCTCGTCGTCGTCATGATGCGAACGGCGCGCGGACAGCGCGTCGTCACGCGCCTCGGCCATCGGTTGCCGCGCCGCCTGCGCGCGCCCGCACAACGGCTCCTCGCCGCCGTTGTCGGGGAAAAGATTTTCCCCGCCGCGCCCCCCGCGATTCACACCGCCTGACTCGAGGCGCCCTCAAACGCAGAATCAGAAATTTTGATTCTCTTCTTGAGCTCCCTGATCTCCCAGAACTCCCTGTAAATCTTTCCTGGGCTACCGTAGTAGGCGCTTGAGCTCGGCGGCGAGCTCGCTCTCGGGGATGCGGCGGGTTTCGCGCGTCGACATGTCGCGCACCTGCAGCTCGCCCGCCTTGCGCTCGCCTTCGCCGCACAGGACGACGACGCGCGCGCGCACGCGATCGGCGCGCGAGAGCTGATCGGCCCAGCCGCCCTCGCCGAGATCGACGTCGACGCGAAAACCGCGCGCGCGCTCGGCGGCGGCGGCGCGAAAGGCCCAGGCGCGCGCCGCGACGCCTTGCGCGGCGATGAAGATCTCGCAGGCCGGCTCGAAGCTGGCGTCGGCCGGCCCGACGCACGCCGCCGCGCGCGCGAGGCCGAGCGTGAGCCCGACCGCCGGAACCGACGGTCCGCCGGCGCCGGCGATCGCCGCCACCATGCCGTCGCGTCGTCCGCCGCGCGCCACCACCACGATGCGCCCGTCGCTGGCGCGGGCGCGCAGCTCGACGATGGTGCGCGCGAACCGTCCGGCGCCGAAGGCGAGGCGCGGATCGTCGCGCGCCGGCAAGCGCGCGACCTCGAGCATCGCCAGGAAGCCCTCGTGATGCTTGAGCGCCGGCGTCGACACGTATTCGCGCAACAGCGGCGCCGCGGCGGCGAGCGCGCGGCAGCCCTCCTCGTCGCAGCCGAAGAAGCGCAACGGATCGCGCGACGCCTGACACCGATCGCACGACAACGGCCGCAGCTCGGTGATGGCGGCGACGTAGCGCGCGAGATCGGCCGGCTCGCCCAGCGTCGACACCACCAGCTCGGCGTCCGCCAGCCCCGGATCGCCGGCGAGCGCCACGGCGAGCGCGCCCACTTCGGCGTCGGCCGACGGCCCGGGCGTGCCGAAGATGACGCCGCACGAAACTTCGTACGCCGGCGCGCGCTCGGGGATGACCGCGTCGCCGTCGAACACCGTGCCCGCGGTCATGCAGCGGGCGAAGCGCCCGCGATCGGGCCCATCGAGATACACGCGGCCGAGCGCGGCCATGGTGTCGCCGCGCAGCTCGGTGCCCTCGGGTCCGGCGAGCGCCGGAGCGCCGAGCCGCGCCGCCTGGCCCGCGGGATCGAGCGCCGACGGCAGGAGCTCGCGATAGCCGTGCGCGCGAAACACCGCGAACGCGCGCCGTCGCACGAAGCGGATCTTGGCCGCAGCCTCGGGGCCGGCGTCGCCGAGAGGGAGCACGCGCCGACAATACCACGTGGTACCCTCGGCGGCGTGGGCACCATCGCCAGCGACGGCGCGCAGCTCCTTCGCGACGGCCGCCCGTGGCGCTTCGTGCTCGCCAACGCCTACTACCTCGCCGACGAGGTCGGGCAGGGCAATCCCGCGCACGCGCTCGAGGCGCTCGACGCCGCGGTCGCGCTCGGCCTGCCGGTCGTACGCACCTGGGCGTTCAACGACGCGCCGTGGAAGGCGAGCCGCATGCAGGACGATCTGGCGACGCCGTACGAGCCCGGCCTGCGCGCGTTGGACTTTGTCGTCGCCGAAGCCGGGAGGCGCGGCCTGCATTTGGTCCTGCCGCTCGCCGACTACTGGCCGTCGTACGGCGGCATCGCGCAGTGGCTCGCCTGGCGCGGCACGCCCGTCGCCGACGGCGATCGCGCGCATCCCGAGCGCTACGCCGCGCGCTTCTTCGCCGATCGGCAGCTGCGCGACGCCTACGCCGCGCGCGTGCGACAACTCGCCGCACGCAGGAACACGGTGACGGGTATCCGCTACGGCGACGACACGACCATCCTCGCGTGGGAGCTGATGAACGAGCCGCGCGCCGCGCCCGACGACTGGATCGCGTTTGCCGCGGCGGCGGTGCGCGCCGAATGCACGCAGCTACTCTCGCTCGGCGACGAGGACGCGCGCGACTCGGCGGACCTCGATCTGGCGTCGCTGCACTTCTATCCGGAGAAGCAGGGCGCCGCGCGCGGCGACGAGGAGCGCTTCGGCTGCGCGGCCATCGTCGAAGCGACGCGGCGCGTGACGCGGCCGCTCATCGTCGGCGAATTCGGCCTGCGCGGCGACGGGTTGCCTCTGCCCGACCGGCAGCGCGCCTACGCCGCGTGGCTCGCCTGCGCGGCCGACGAACGCGTCGCCGGCATCGGCCCGTGGGTTCTCGGCTACCGCGCGCGCCCGCCCGATTGGGACGAGCATTTCACGTTCTACGCCGGCGGCGACTACGACGCGACGCTCCGTGACGCGGTCGCGCTCTTCTCTTAAAACTTTTGTGAAGAGCCCCATCGATCTCTTGATCGCGGCGTGATACGACTGCCGTGCAAATGGGGGAGCGAAGGACGCTCGGACGCTTCGTTTGCGGCGAGCAGGTCGCCAACGGTCCCGTTGGCGCGCTCCATCGCGGTCGCGTGTTCGGCGACGCCGGCTTCGAGAAGGACTTCGCGCTGCTCGTCGTCGATGCGGAGCTCGGCCGCGACCGCGCCGCGCTCGGGCGGCTGGTGCGCGCGGCCAACGGCTGGGCGCGCCTGAGCTACCCGCGCATCGCGCACGCCCACGAGCTCGGCGCCGAGCCAGGGGACAAAGCGGACACCTACTATCTCGTCAGCGACTGGCTGCGCGCAGCGACGGTGGGCGTGCTCCTTGCCGACGGGCCGCTGCCGCTCGACGCCGCGCTCCTCGTCGCCGCCGACGTCGCCGACGCGGTCGCCCACGCGCACGCGCGCCACGATCTCGTCGCCGGCGGCATCTTGCACCTCGGCCTGTCGCCCGAGAGCGTGCTCGTCGACGGCGAAGGCAGCGTGGTCGTGCGCGACTTCGGCCTTCTGACCGCGCGCGTGTCGCCCAACTGGGCCGACGACGATCGCCTGGTGTACGCGCTGCGCTATTGCGCGCCCGAGCTCCTCGAAGGGGCGAGCATCATCGATCCGCGCGCCGACGTCTTCGCGCTCGGCGCGCTCTTGTTCGAGCTTCTGACCGGGCGGCCGGCGTTCGGCGGGCAGCACGCGCGCGGCGTGGCGGCGCAGATCGAAGCCTCGCCGCCGTCGCTGACGGGGGTGCCGGCGGCGGCCGGGCCGCTGCTGGCGCGCGCGCTCGAGGCGCGGGCGAGCGCGCGGCTGCGCACGCTGGTCGAATTCCGCGCGCAGGCGTTGGCGCTGGTCGGCGAGCGCGCGGCGGCGGCGCGCAAGCTTCTCGGCGAGCGCGCGCGGCCGTGGCTTCCGAGCGACGTGCCGCGCACTTCGCCGATCGACGCCAACATGCCGGCGGTGGCGGCCGAGACGGTGGCGATCCGCAAGCCGTCGATCGCCGACGACTTCTTCCAGATGCCCGACGGCTCCTATGCGACGTCGTCGGAGAGCGCGCATCCGCCGGCGCCGTCGATGTTGCCGTCGCCGGTGAAGTGGGGCGGCCGTCCGCTCATCGCGCCCGCGGCGGCGACGGTGTGGGATCCGCCGTCGACGACGGCGACGACGACGCTGGAGGCCCTGCGCCGCAAGCGCCCGCGGCGGCTGTGGCTGCGCGCGATCGTGCCGGTGGCATTGGCCGCGACCGCGTTCGGCGCCGGCTACGTCTGGCAGCGCGTCGAGCACGCGCGCCGTCGCCTGGCCGCTGCCGAGCGCCAGGCGCGCACGCAGTCGCCGGCGTCAGCGACGCTGCTCACCAAGATCGGCTCGATCCCGCCCGGCGCTCGCCTCTACATCGACGGCACGCCGCGCGGCACCACGCCCGCGGCGCTCGCGCTGCCCGCGGGCGAGCATCGCGTCGTCGTTGCCGCCGACGGACTGGCGCTGTGGCGCGGCCTCGTCGACGCCGGCGCGAGCATCGGCGCGGAGCTGGGGCCGGCGCGCCTGCCGCCGACGATCGAGGGCGAAGCGGGGCTCAAGCTGGTGTGCAAGACGCCCGGGCGCTGGCGCGTATTCGTCGACGGCGTCGACACCGGCCGCACCTGTCCCGTCGAGGAGCGCATCCCGCTCGTGCCCGGGCCGCATCACGTGACGCTCTACGCGGCCGAGGGCGATCGCACCGTCGAAGTCGAGCGCCCGACCGTGGTCAAGGATCGCGGCGCCTCGACGCGCATTATACTAGACGAGGAATGACCACGATCCTCCTCCTCGCTGTCGTCGCCGTGCTGATCGCGGCGTTCTCCTATTTCACGAACGCGGGCTTCGGCGACCGCAAGCCACGCGACGCCCCGAAGAAGAAGGATCAGGCGTCGGCGGCAGCGGACGACGAGCCGCCGCCGCACAAGTAGAGCAGCGCCATGCGCACGGCCACGCCGTAGGTCACTTGATCGAGGATCACGCTGCGCTCGCCGTCGGCGACCGCGGGATCCAATTCGACCCCGCGATTGATCGGCCCCGGGTGCATGACGATCGCGTCCTTCTTCAGCGTCGCCGCCAGCCGCGGGCCGAGGCCGAAGTAGCGGCTGTACTCGCGCGTATTGGGAAACAGGCCCGCGCCGTGCAGCCGCTCGAGCTGAATGCGCAGCATCATCACCACGTCGGCATCGGCGACGGCGGGCTCGACGCGCTCGAACACCTCGGCGCCCATCTCGTCGATGCCGACCGGCAGCATGGTGCGCGGCCCGGCGACGCGCACGCGCGCGCCCAGGCGCGACAACGCCAGGATGTCCGAGCGCGCCACCCGCGAGTGCGCGATGTCGCCGACGATGGCGACGGTGAGCCCTTCGATTTTGCCCTTGTGCTTGCGGATCGTGGCGCAGTCGAGCAGCGCCTGGGTCGGATGCTCGTGCGTGCCGTCGCCGGCGTTGATGACCGCGGCGTCGACGTGCTGGGCGATGAAGTGCGGCGCCCCCGACGAGGAATGGCGCAGGACGATGACGTCGGGCGCCATCGCTTGCAGGTTCTTCGCGGTGTCGAGCAGCGTCTCGCCCTTGGTCGTCGACGAGGTCGAGCCCGAGATGTTGATGGCGTCGGCCGACAGCCGCTTAGCGGCGATCTCGAACGAGGTGCGCGTGCGCGTCGACGCCTCGAGGAACAGGTTGATCACGGTCTTGCCGCGCAGGGTCGGCACCTTCTTGATCGGCCGCGTGTTGATCTCGGCGAAGGTATCGGCGAGATCGAGGATCTGCGTGAGCTCCGCCGTCGACAAGTCGGCGATGCCGAGAAGATGCTTCATCGCTTTTCCCTCAAGACCGCACGGTCGCGCCCGTCGAGGATCACCTTGACCGACTGCTGGCGCGTGGTCTCGACCTTCAGCCCCACGTAGTCGGGTTGGATCGGCAGCTCGCGATGGCCGCGATCGACGAGCACCGCCAGCTGCACGGCGCGCGGCCGGCCGTAGTCCATGAGCGCGTCCAATGCGGCTCTGATGGTTCGGCCCGTGTAGAGCACGTCATCGACGAGGATGACGGTCTTGCCGGCGATCGTGTGCGCGGGCAGCGTCGTCAGGCCCACCTCGGGCTTGGGCAGCCCCTCGAAGACGTCGTCGCGATAGAGCGTGATGTCGATGGCGCCGGTCGACGCCCTGATTTCGCCGGTATCGTGAATGTAGCCGGCCAGGCGCTCGGCCAGCGGCACGCCCGCGGTGCGGATGCCGACGAGCACCACGTCTCCGACGGCGGCGTTGCGCTCGACGATCTCGTGCGCGATGCGCTTGAGCGCGCGAACGATGCCGGCCGAGTCGAGGAGTTCACGCTTCTCGATCAGCTCGCTCACGAGACACTTTGGTACTACACTGCCGGCCGCGATGTCCACCGCCGGCATCATCCTCATCGGCGACGAGATCCTCTCGGGCAAGGTGCGCGACGAGAACGCGCACTTCCTCGTCGGCGAGCTGCGCGCGCTCGGCGTCGGCCTGCGCAAGATCGCGACCATCCCCGACGTGCTCGACGAGATCGCCGCGACCGTCAGCGAATTCGCGGCGCGCTTCGATCACGTGTTCACCTCGGGCGGCGTCGGGCCCACGCACGACGACTTGACGATGGAAGGCGTGGCGCGCGCGTTCGGCGCGACCGTGATGCGCCATCCCGAGCTCGAGGGCCTGTTGCGCGCGTATTGGGGCGAGCGCTTGCAAGAGCGCAACCTGCGCATGGCGGATGTGCCCCAAGGCGCGCACTTCGTCCACGGCGAGCCATCCGCGGGCTGGCCGGTCATCGCCATGCGCAACGTCTACATCCTGCCCGGCGTGCCCGACCTGTTCCGCAAGAAGTTCACGTCGATTCGCGAGCGCTTCCGCGATCAGCCGTTCGTCTTGAAGCAGCTCTTCACCACCTCGGAGGAGGGCCACATCGCGCACGAGCTCGATCGCATCGTGGCCGCCTACGCGACGGTGCAGGTCGGCTCGTACCCGACCTTCACGCAGCCCGAGTACAAGGTGCAGGTGACGATCGAAGGCAAGGACGCTGCGGCGGTGCAAAAGGCGTGCGACGATCTGGTGCGCGCGCTCGGATCGGCAGTTGTGCGCGTCGAATAAAACGGGTACACATTCGGCGTGCCCGCGGCACTCCTCTTGAAGGGCGGGCGGGTCATCGACCCCGCCTCCGATCTCGACAAAGTCTGCGACGTGTTGATCGACGACGGCGTGGTCAAAGCCGTCGAACCGGGCGCGCGCAGCGACGGCGCACGCGTGATCGATTGCGCGGGCAAGCTGGTCGCGCCCGGCTTCGTCGATCTGCACGTGCATCTGCGCGAGCCCGGCCACGAGTACAAAGAGGACATCGCGTCGGGCGCGCGCGCGGCGGCGGCGGGCGGTTTTACGACCGTCTGCTGCATGCCCAACACGAACCCGCCGAACGACAACCGCGCGGTCACCGATCTCATCGTGCGGCGCGCGCGCGAAGCGGCGATCGTGCGCGTCCTGCCCATCGGCGCCATCTCCAAGGGACTCAAAGGCGAGTCCCTCGCCGAGATGGGCGAGATGAAGGACGCGGGCATCGTCGCCGTCAGCGACGACGGCATGCCGGTGATGAACGCGGATCTGATGCGCCGCGCGCTCGAGTACGCGCGCACCTTCGGGCTCGTGGTCGTGCAGCACGCCGAGGACAAGAACCTGGCGCAAGGCGGCGTGATGAACGAAGGCGCCGCGGCGACGCGCGCCGGCTTGCGCGGCCAGCCGCCGGCTGCCGAATCGGTGATGGTGGCGCGCGACCTCGAGCTCGTCGCGTGGACCGGCGCGCGCTATCACGTCGCGCACATCTCGACGGCGGCGGCGGTGCGCGCCGTGCGCGAGGCCAAAAAGCGCGGCCTGCCGGTGACGGCGGAGGTGACGCCGCATCACCTGACGCTGACCGACGTCGCCTGCTGCTCGTACGACACGTCGACCAAGTGCGCGCCGCCGCTGCGTGGCGAGGCCGATCGGCAAGCGGTGCGTGAGGCGCTCGCCGACGGCACGATCGATTGCATCGCCACCGATCACGCCCCGCACGCGACGCAGGAGAAGGAGCT
>DASXOU010000997.1:0-4010 GCA_036494045.1 Polyangia bacterium
CGTGCTGCTCGGCGGCGCCGCCCTCGTCGGCGACGTGACCACGCCGCGCGCGACGTATCGCGATCAGCACGACATCGCCAGCCTCGTCACCGTCGGCGCGGTGCTGGCGCTGCTCACGCCTTTGCGCCGGCGCATGCGCGACTCCGGATCGCACGCGCTGCGCAACGCGCTCGTCGCCGTCTTCGCGGTCGCGCTGTTCGTGACCTGGTCGGTCTCCTACGTGCTGCCCGGCTGGCGCAACCACGCCTGGCAGGACGCGCGCTATCAGCCGCGCCTGGCCCGCGGCCTGCGCGCCGTCGTCGACTTCGACGGCGACGGCTTTTCGCCGATCGCCTGGGGCGGCGACTGCAACGACTTCGACGCGCGCCGCAATCCGCTCGCGCACGAAGACGCCGTCGGCCGCGATCTCAACTGCAACGGCTATCCGCTGTCGGCGCATCCGACGCCCGCCGATCGCGGCCTGGCGCCGCCGGCGGGCAACCCCGATCTGCCGCCGCACACCGCCGACCTCGTGGTGCTGCTCACCATCGACTGCTTTTCCTACGACGCGTTCACGCCGGAGGTCATGCCGCGCCTGACCGAGTACGCGCAGAGCGGCATCACCTTCTCGCGCCTCTACTCGGGCGGCTCGCGCACGCATCTGTCGCTGCCGCTCTTGCAACGCACGACCGATCGCGCGATTCCGATCACCGCGCGCCTCGCCGCCAAGGGCGTGCTCTCGACGGCGGTGATGGGCTATTACGACGCGCAGCTCGAGGAGGTCGTGGCCGGCTTTCAGCTGCTCAACCCGCAGACCTACGAGCGGCCGTTTCATCCCGAGCTGGCCTCGACGCCGATCATCGCCGGCGGCGTGCGCGCCGAAGCCGACGCCACCGCGCTCACCAACCGCGCCATCCAGGATCTGCGCGAGACCGCCGGCCGGCCCCATTATTTGTGGGTCCACTATTTCGACGCGCACTGGCCCTACGCGCCGCGTCCTGCCGCCGAGCGCATCGTGGTGCCCGACGGCGCGCCCAAAGACTACGGCACCTATTTGACCGAGCTGCACCACATCGACATCGAGATCGGGCGCCTCCTCGACGAGCTCTCGCATTCGGGCCAGCTCGCGCGCAGCGTCGTCATCATCACCGCCGATCACGGCGAAGGCTTCGGCCGCCACGGCGTGCGCTATCACGGCATCACCGGCTACGACATGCTCATCCGCGTGCCCGGCGTCCTGCTCGCGCCCGGCCTGCAGCCCGGCGTCTATCGCGAGCTCGCCAGCCACCGCGACGTGCCGGCGACGATCCTCGGCGCCTTCGGTCAGGTTTCGCATTTGCCGTCGAGCGAGCAGTTCGGGCGTAGCTGGCTGCGGCTGCGCGGCGCGCCCAGGGCGCCGCTGCATCGCTTCGTCGTGTCACGCAGCTCGCGCGCCGTCGACGTGACCGGCTTCGTCAGCCCGCAGGCGGCGATCGTCGAGGGGCGCCTGAAGCTGGTGGTGAGCTTCGAGGATGGCCTGCGCGAGACCTACGATCTCATCGACGATCCCGGCGAGCTGCACGACATCGAGCCCGAAGGCTCCATCGCCAGTCTACGCCGGGACCTCGAGGTCTATCGCGATCTGGACCAATATCCGTAGCCATGCCCGTCGATGTGCTGGAAGTGATCGTGATCGATCGTCCGCGCGTCGTACGAGTGGCACGCGGCCGGCGCCGGCCCCGACAGCGATGGCACGACGCGTATGACGCTGCGCAATCGCGGCGAGCCGCGCGGTTTCTCGCGGATCTTCGCGCCGTTCATGGCCGGCGCCATGCGCCGCGCCAATCGCAAGGACTTGGCGCGGCTCAAGGCGTTGTTGGAAGGTGCCGCCGAACGCTAGTAGTGCGTGAAGTCGAAGAGGTCGAACAGAT
This sequence comes from Polyangia bacterium, assembly GCA_036494045.1. Lineage (GTDB taxonomy): Bacteria > Myxococcota_A > Polyangia > Palsa-1104 > Palsa-1104 > JAQBQH01. The sequence continues at coordinate 1,890 of DASXOU010000997.1, forward strand.
CGCCGAGCGCGGGGCCGTTGACCGGCGCATACGGATTGTTCTCGCGCGTGATCGGGTTCGGCAAGTTGTCGCGGCTGCGGCGCGTGATCGGCGGCAGCGACCAGTTGCGCTCGATGAACTTCAAGATCGAGACGTGGTCGCCGTACTCGTGCGAGATGCGCCCGCCGGTGGCGTGCGGTGACACGACGATCATCGGGATGCGCGTGCCGTCGCCGAAGAAGTCGATCGGCTGCACGTAGCCCGAGTCGTAATAGCCGCCGCCCTCGTCGAAGGTGATGAACACGGCGGTGTCCTTCCACAGCCGCGGATGGCGCTCAATCTCGTCGACGATTTTCTTCGAGAAGCCTTCGAACAGATCGAGCTTCGACGACGCCGGATGGCCGTCGGTCAGCCCGCTCGGCTTGATGATCGAGACCGCCGGCAGCCAATCGTTGGCGATGTCCTCGTAGAGATCGGCCGTGTCCTTCATGTGCTCGGTGCGCACCGCGGTGTTGGCCATGATCGATGTCGCATATTGAAACGGATTGCAGATATCGCAATATTCGTTATCGGGCGACGCATAATCGGGATCGTTGACGTACCGGTTCCAGTGATCGCCGTAATAACGCCACGAAATGGCGTGCTCGAGGAGCTCGTCGCCGATGTTGCGCACCGACGAGGGCGGAATGGCGAAGGCGTCGCTGTTGACGCTGCCGTCGCCGAAATAGCCGGGCGAATAGTTATTCAAGAGATAGTAGTGTCCGCGATCGCAATTGGGGCGCACGTGCATCGCGTGCAGATAGTCGGTCACCGCGCCCACGCCCGGCTGCGCTTCGTCCGCGCAATCGGAGTAGGTGCCGCCCGAATAGCCGTCCTGCGCGTACCAGTTGTTGGTCCCGGCCGCCGGATCGGGGTTCTCGGTGTTCAGCGTGGGCGGCGCCAGCGCGTGGCCGTTGCCGTCGGAGAACCAGATGGCGTCACCGGTGCCGAGCGCGACGTGGTTGGCGCCGGTGCCGCCTTGGATCGACTGGTGGAAGTTGTCGCTCATCGCGTAGCGATCGGCGAGCTGCTTGAAGTAGGGCACGTCGCCCTGCAGCACGTTGTAGAAGCCCATCGCCGTCGAGCCTTCGTGCGTCGAGCGGTCGTTGAAGCCGGCCGGCTGCGCGCTGCCGTTGGAGCCGGCGCCGATGGTGGTCTCGACCCACGGGAAGAGGTCGGCCTTGCAGCCCGACGGATTGCCGCGCGTGACGTAGGCGACCGCGCAATCGAGCTGCTGCCACATCTGGTAGAAGCGATGCACCGGGCTGGCGGCGTAGTCGTCGTAGGCGATCCCGGGCGTGAGCTGGAACGGGCCGGGCGGCAGCGTGGTCGCGTTCGGCAAGCGCGTGTCGACGGCGCCCGAGGCCAGGCCGGTGCCGCCGGTGGTGAGGTACTGGTAATAATCGTTGGGCAGGCCGTTCTCGGCCGCCTGCGCCTCGGCGATCGTCGAGACGTAGGGCGTCTTGGGGCCGCCGGCGAGCGCGGGCGGGAGCACCGAGTACGGCGTCTTGCCGCCGGGGCTGGGCGACCACTTGGTCTTGTCGACGGCGCTCTGTTGCAGCGCGAGCGCGTAGTTCTCCGCGGGCGTGCCGTCCTCGTGGATGATGTGCTTGGACAGGAGGTTGTCGACGTACTGGCCGTGACGCGCCTTGTAGGTCGCGAACACGTGATCGAAGGTGCGGTTCTCACCGACGATGACGACGACGTGCTTGATGGGCGAGCGCGTCTCGCGATCGCGGGCGCCGTCTTGCCGCGCCGGCGCGTTGACGCTGCTCGTCTGGATGGCGGCGCTCTCGGTCGCCGTCGACGGAGTGCCGTCGCATCCGACGATCGTGAGCGCGCACGATCCGATGGCTAGGATGTTGCGGGTTCGCCTTCGCATGGCTGTCTCTCCTTCAGGGTTCGGGGTCGGGCTGGGGTTGGTTGGCCAGGGTTCGCTTGTCGTGGTGGGGCGGACGCGCCCGTGGCGGCGTGGGCGCAGTCGCGATCGGTGCGCTCGCGATCGGGGCATTCGCGATCGGCGGCGGCGCTTCTTCGGCGACGCGCTGTCCGGCGTCGGTCAGCGTGCCGAGAAACGCGACGATGGCGTCGCTCTCGCCGTCG
>DASXOU010000998.1:0-4572 GCA_036494045.1 Polyangia bacterium
CGCGCGGATTGGCCAAGTACACGACATATCCGGCCGACGCCAGCACCTCCGGATTCCAGCGCCAGCTCCACGCGTCTTCCCACGCGCCCTGCGGCCCGCCGTGCACCCAATAGAGCGCCGGATACGTCTTGTGCTCGTCGAAGCCGGGCGGCGTCACCATCCACGCCTGCATGCGCGTGTTGCCGTCGGCGAGCGCGACCCAACGCTCGCGCACCTGCCCGAAGCCGAGCCCGGCGTAACTGTTGATCTCGGTGAGCGCGCGCGGGCCGTGCGACTCGAGCCGCCACAATTCGGGCGCGCGGTTGAAGCTCGAGCGCGAAAACACGATGCTGCCGTCGGGCAGCGGCACCGGATCGCCCGCCGACACCGACGAGAGCAAGACCTTGGGCGCCGCCTCGTCGAGCGCGATCGAGTAGATCGGCTTTCGCCCCAGCACCACCGACGTGAACACGATGCGCCGCGAATCGGGCGTCCAATGAAAGTCTTCGATCCAATCGGCGAAGCCTTCCGCGATCCGCCGGGTGCGCCGCGCCGCGCGGTCGTACACGACCAATTCGAACTTGTCGCTCTCGAACCCCGGCTTGCGCTGCGCGCGCCACGCGATCCATTTTCCGTCGGGCGAATAGCGCGCGCTGCCGTCCCACGCGCGGTTGTCGCACGACAAGCAGCGCGCTTTGCCGTCGCTGCCGCCGAGCGCCAGCTCCCACACGTCGCTGTTGGTCGAGGTCGCCTCGACCGCGTCATGGTTCGACGCGTAGACGATCGATTTCCCATCGGGCGCCACGTCGTAGTCGGGCCCGCCGCCGAGCGAGAACGGCGGCGCGTCCCAGTTGCCCGGCGTCAGATCGCGCGCCTCGCCCGCGCTCGGCCCGTCGACGGCGATGCGGAAGAGGTGGGTGCGCTTGCCGTCGCGCCAGCTGTCCCAATGACGAAAGAGCAGCCGCTCGACCAGGCGCGCCTTGACCTTGGCCTTCTCCGCGCGCTCGTGCATGCGCCGGTTGCAAGCCGCGTCGCCACATTCGGGCCACACTTCGCTCGCTGCCACGAGGAACTTGCCGTCGGGGCTCCAGATCGGCCCGCCGAAGCTTTCGGCCGCGGTCGTCAGCTTCTGCGGCTCGCCGCCCGCGAGATCGAGGAGGTAGATCTGCGGCGCGCCGTCGCGATCGCTGGTGAACGCGACGCGCCGCCCGTCGGGCGAAAAGCGCGGCTCGCGATCCTTCTTGGTCCCGGCCGTCAGTCGCCGCGCCGGCCCGAGCGCGCGATCGGTGGGCATGAGCCACAGCGCGCTCGTCGTCTTGTTCTCCTCGACGTCGGCGCGCCCGACCGCGTACACGACCCACTTGCCGTCCTTCGAGACGTCGAAGTCGCCGAGGCGCCCCAGGCGCGCCATGTCGTCGAACCCGAACGGATGCGTCGCCGCGCCCGCGTGTGTGCCTGCAGCAGCGACGAGCCCGAGCGCCAACAGGTGCCATGCCCTCATGGCGCGCGACTATACACAGATGATAGGCTGCGCGCGTGACGAAGACGACCCCGACGAGCTCGTCGCTCAAGGCCGCGGTGCAAGCGCTCGACGACGAGCTGGCCCGCTTCGAGGCGCTCGCCGACGCCGCGCAGCGCACGCCGCTGACCTCCGAGCGCAACCTCGAAAAAGCCGCCACCGCCGTCAACCAAGCCGCCGAGAGCCAACAGCGCGTGCACGGCCACATCCAGGCGCTCATCGACGCCATCACCGCCGCGCGCGTCAAGCACGACGAGACCGCGCAGGAGCTGGTCAAGACGCGCGACCTCGTGCAAGCGCGCGGCGAGCGCTTCCAAACGCAGCTCGCGCGCTTCGCCGCGCTCGGCAAGGAGGCCGCGGACATCTCCGGCTTCGTGCGCCAGCTCGGCGAGCTCAAGGGCAAGCCGAACGGCGAGGTCGTCGCGCAGCTTGCGCAGGTTCAGGAGCGCATGACCGCCGTCGTCGCCGGCGCGGGCGCGCTCGGCAAGGAGGCCGAGGACGAGAACATGGAAGACCTCGGCCGGCAATGCGACTCGTTGCGGCAGCAGGTGCAGTCCGCGCTCAACAAGGTGACGCTGCTCTGCGAGAAGCTCTCGTCGACGATGTCGTAGCGCGACTACTTTTTCCGCGGCACCGACGGCGACGGCGGCACCGACTGCGGCACCAGGCCGAGCAGCCTCAGCGCCTTCTCGTCGCCGTTGCCGTGCATCTTCCAGTATTCGAGGCGCGCCGAGCCTAAAATGCGCGCCGACTCGCCCGCCGACGACTTCCACGCGAGCAGCCGGTGCGGATACGCCTCCTCGACGGTGAACGTGATCGTGTCGCCGCCCGTCTCGGCCACCGTGTACACGGTCGCGCGCATCGTCCCGAGCGCCGTCGTCACGTCGCTCGCCGCCGCCGCGCGGCTCACCGTCGCTTCGCCCCACTTGGCCGGCACGTGCAGAAGCCGCGTGCGCAAGAGCGAGCGCAGAAACGGCACCTTCTTGGTCGCGCCCGGCGCCAGCCACGCGCCGCGCAGCCCGCGTACCAGCACCGGCAGCGCATCCTCGACGACGCCGCCGGCCGGAAGATCGAGCTCGGGCGTCGCGTCGGCCTCGCCGTCGAAGTAGCTGTGCAGCGCGCCGACGAGCTTGCCCGCACGCGGCAGCCACTGCATGTAGACGTTGCCGCACCACTCTTGCGACGAGAACGAATCCTTCTCGAGCGGCCAGAAGTCGCCGGCGCCGAACTCGGTGCGCACGAACGTCGAGGTCATCGTGTTGTAGTCGTAGATCCCCGTCTGAAAGTCGCGCACGAGGTTGAGCTTGAGGACGGGCACCACGTCCGCCGCCGCGTGCTTGCCCGGATCCGCCTTCACGCGCAGCGCGTCCGAAAAATCCTCGGTCACGAAGATCGCGACCGCCGTTCCCTGCCGCAATTGTCCATAGCGCGGCTCGACGAGCGCGTAGCCGTCGAGCTCCGCCTTGCCGTCGCCCCAGAACTTCCAGAACTCATCGGCCGCCGCGGTTGCCGTCGCTGCCAGCAGGATTGCGCCGGTTGCGCACATCGCGGCACATCGTAGGAGGCGCCGTTGCATGCCTCCTTTATAAGGGATACGATGGACACATGCGCGCAGGCCTTTTCGTACTGGCTCTGGCCGCGTACGGGTGCAACGACCCGACGTATCTCGAGTCGAACGGCCCCATCGAAACCATGCCCGGAATGATGGGCGGCTTCGCGCCTGCGACCGGGCTCTACATCCTGCCCGTGCGCAAGCCGACACAGGCCGAGAAGCAGGCGCTCGGCAAGCTGCAGCAGCAGCTCATGCTGCCCGACGCCGTGCCGTGGGCGCAGTCGCGCGACTTCGACATCGAGATCGAGTGGTCGGTCAAGAACCTCGACACCATGATGACCACCGCGTTCGTCGCGCTCGACGGCGGCAACGAGTTCGGCGACTACGTGCCCGGCGCGTACATCGATCCCAACGCCGACGCCGAAGATCAAGCGGTGCCGCCCGATCTGATCGCGTCGATGCCGCTGACCATCGCGCCCGGCGCCACCGTCGACGGCGTCTTCCGCGAGGACAACCTGCGCGAGACCGCGATCGATCTGGAAGCGATCACGCGCTACCCGTCGGGCGGCGACGCGCTGGCGACGCCGTTCATGGTCATCGAGCACCTCTCGACGATCTCGCAGATCGGCCTCGAGGGCGTGCCGCTGCACGACATCACGCCGGCGCACGTGCGCTATCAGCTCACCATCAGCGCCGACGCGCACGTCAGCCTCGACTACACGGTGCGCGTGCGCGATCTCCACGGCAAGCTCGCCAAGCCGACCGACAAGGACCTCTACGTCTCGAAGGCCGCGACGCTGGCGCCACCCATCGCTCCCCCGATGACGACCGCCCCGTGAAGCACGCGCGCCTCGCGCTGCTCTTCGCGCTCGGGATGACGATGTTGTTCGCGACGGCGCAGAGGGCCGAGGCGCAGGTGATCACCGAGCCGGCGCCGCCGCCGTGGCCCGATCCGAAAAAGTTCGCCAAGGGCCCGTTCGCGTCCGGCGAAGTGGGCACGCTCGTCTTCCTCGGCCCCATCGGAAAATACGCGGAGCCCGGCGTCGCCTTCGGCGTGCGCCTCGGCTACGACCTGTTCCGCTGGCTCGACGTGCAGGCGCACGTGATGGGCGCCAGCTCCGACGCCAAGCTGCCGCCGCCGACGGTGGGCCAGTCGTTCCAGACGTATCTATACGCCGGCGAAGTTCGCCTGAAGCTGCAGATCCATCGCATCCAGCTGTTCGCCGAAGGCGGCGCCGCGCTCGCCGAGGTCTCGACCAACGTGCTGCAGCAGGTCGGCATCACGCGCGGCTCCGAGTTCAGCTTCGCGGTCGTCGCCGGCGGCGGGCTCGACTATCACACGCTCAATCGCCACTTCTCCGTCGGCGTCGGTGGCGACTACGTGTGGCTCTCGCAATTCACCGGCGGCCACGGCCTCTCCCTCGACGTCTACCTGCGCTACACGCGCTAAAGTCCCAGATCATTCCACAGGGAGATCAGAGAGATCAGGGAGAATTAATAATTTCAGTTCTCCCTGATCTCA
>DASXOU010000999.1:0-5798 GCA_036494045.1 Polyangia bacterium
TGTGGACAAGTGATTACTTCGATTTCGACATGTAATGCTGCTCAAACTTTTCCGAGAGGCTAAGTACCTCTTCGGTGCTGAGCGCCGGCACCCAGGTCAACACGTGGAGCGCGATCCCGTCCGGCAGATCCTGACGCTCGAAGCCCTTCGAGTCGTTCATGAACAGCGTGCGCTTCTTCTCGATGTAGCGGTACGTGTAGCCGTTCGGCGAGTTCGGCATGTCGGGAAACAGCGACCCGTCGTCGAGCAGTTTCTGCGGCACGATGACGAGGTTGAGCGGCGGCGGATGAAAATCGGCGGCGAGCGCGCGCGCCGCCGGCACGTCGCTCGTCGCCAGCCACGCGCGCAGCTCGGCGAGGATCGCGCGCACGTCGTCGCGCACCTTGGCCGCGTCGCGCTTTTGCGTCGACTGCACGCGCAACCCGTCGGCCTCGAACTTCTCGTCGGTGGCGACGATCTCGCCGACGACCGAGTGCGGCAGCGGCCACGACATCGCCGGCCGCTCCGCCGCCTTCGCCACCGGCTTCACCGGCTTCTTGCTGTCGATCGTCGACGGTCGATGGTCGACTCGCTTCGAGAGCTGCCGCGCCACGAGGAACGTCGCGCCCGCGCCGGCGGCCACGAGCACCGCGAGGCCGAGCCCGAGCGCGGTGCGGCTCTTTTTCCCCGTCACCGCCGCCACCGTCGCATCGTTGCCGCGCGGCAGCTCGGGCACCACCGCTTCCATCGCTTCGCGCAGCTCCTTGGCGCCGGCAAAGCGATCGGCCGCGCTCTTCTCGAGCGCCGTCTGCAGCACCTTCTCGACGGCAGACGGCACCGTCACCCCCATCTTGGCCAGCGCCGGCGGCCGATTGCGCAGGTGCTGCTGCATGATGTCGAAGTGGTTCTCGCCGTCGAACGGCGTGTGCCCGCACAACGCCTCGTACAAGGTCACGCCGAGCGAATAGACGTCGCTGCGCGCGTCGGCCGTCTTGCCGCGCACCTGCTCGGGCGACATGTAGCGCACCGTGCCCATCGTCTGTCCCGTCGACGTCAGCCGCGAGTTGCCGATCATCTTGGCGATGCCGAAGTCGGTCACCTTCACCGCGCCGTCGCCGCGCACCAGGATGTTCGACGGCTTGATGTCGCGGTGGACGACGCCGTGCGCGTGCGCGTACTCGAGCGCGCGGCAGACCTCGATGCCGACGCGCAGCGCCTCGTCGGTCGCGACCTTGCCGCGCTCGACGATCATCGACTCGAAGGTGACGCCCTCGACGAACTGCATGACCAGGCAGAGCCGTCCGCCCGCCTCGGTGAAGTTGTTGAGGTGCACGATGTTCGGGTGCTCGAGCTTGGCCAGGACGCGCGCCTCCTCGACGAAGCGCGCCTTGAGCTCCTCGTGCACGGCGAGCTCGGGCGGCAGGATCTTGATGGCCACGGCCTGCCCGGTCACGCGATGCTCGCCGCGATAGACGACGCTCATGCCGCCGGCGCCGAGCACCGCCTTGAGCTCGAAATCGAGCACGCGGCTGCCGATGAGCCTCTCCGGTCCTTCCAGCGGCTTGAACTCCCCCGTCATGCGAAAACTTGCGCTCTCATCTGGCCTACCTTAGCCTACATCTAACCACACCGATGGAGGCGTCGATGTTCTCAAAGGATTCTCGTGGCGAGCGGCGCATGCCGGTCGACATCCTGCTCAACAAGTACATCGACGGCGAGCCGCACACGTGCCGCGCGGTCAATGTATCGCGCGGCGGCATGCTGCTCTACAAGGTCTTCGAGCCCGACGTCGATCACTCGGACGTGTCGCTCGAGTTCCAGCTGCCGGGCTCGACCCGCATCCTGCGCATCGACGGCGTGCGCCTGGCCGAGCACAAATGGGCGCGCGCTCACGGCGTCCGCTTCACGCGCATGAGCGACGACGATCAGCTGCTGCTCGACAAGTTCCTGCGCGGCGATCTCATCGAAGAAGCCGCCGCCCTCTAGGCCGCGCACGCCGAAAACGAAATCGCCCGTCACGGTCGCATCGTAGCATGCGGCCTTGACGGGCGACTTCAAGTAACACTTTAACTAAGCCAAGATTAGAAGTAGGCGGCGACGCCGAGGCGGAACTGGCCGCCCACTTCGTCGCCGAGCGGCTTGACCGGCTTGCCGTCGATGCTGCTGGTCGCCAGCACGTTGTCGGCGACGCCGTTGGCGCGCTTCTTCGCGTCGAGGCGGGCGTCGGCGGTGATGGCGAAGTGCTGACCGAGGCGCAGCTCGAGACCGCCGCCGAGCTGGCCCTCGACGTAGATCGCGTCGTCGGTGGTGAAGCGATAGTCCTCCGACGCGTAGGCGACGCCGGCCGCGACCACGAAGTACGGCGACACGATCCATGTCGGACGGCCGATGTGCATACGCAGGCCGAACGTGACCGGGATGTCGACGCGATCGAGGTGCGACTGCGACGCCGTCGAGCGCTGATATTCGGCGGCCAGCTCCGTCGACAGATGCGGCGAGACGCGATAGAGGAACTCGCCGCCGATGCCGAGGTTGTTCCAGCCGTCGTCGATCACCTGGCCGGTGCCGCGCACGCCGAGGCCGATGCGGGAGGTCCACATCGGAACCTGCGGCCGCGGCGCCACCAGCACCATCTCTTGCGCCGGCGCAGCGACGGGCGCCGAGTAGCAGCACGGCGGCGGCACGATCACCGGCGGCGGCACCGGCGGATAGGCCGGCACCGGCGGCGCCGAATAGCAGCACGGCGGCGCGGGCGCGGCGTAGACGACCGGCGGCGGCGGCGGAACGACGATCACGCGCGGAAAGCGACGCAGGTGCCAGCGAATGCGCTCGCGAATGTAGACGTGCGGCGGGATCGCGCCCGGCGAGAGGTAGACCGGCGGCGGCGGCGGCGCGTAGCGATAGCGCGGCGGATAGTACGGCGGCGGCGCGACGACGATGGGCGGCGGCAGCGGCGCGGGTGGAGCCATCATCGGCGGCGCGGGCGGCATCGGCGCCGGCGCTGGCTCGATCATCTGCTGGGCCGAGGCGAGCGCGGGCGCAGCGCACAATGCGAGAGCGAGCAGACGGAGCGAGCGCATCATGGTCGCCGCCTAAAGCAGCCCGCGTGCCATTGGGAAAGGCTTGCACTCCGCGGGGTTTCCCGCCCTGCGGGAACTTTCGTTCACAGCGATTGTCGTGAACTTGGAGGTACGACCTAAGCCCGCGCATCTCCTTGACAGCTATATGGTCGGTTGGTAGATTCCGCGCGATGATCGGGAGGCATGATCCCCTTGGATGAAAACAAGAAGCCGGGCCCGCGCGACATCTCGGACCTGAAAGCACGTCTCGGCCTGAAGAAGACCGCCGCCATGCCGGCGGCAGCCCCTACGCCGACTCCGCCGCATGGACAGCCGGTCACCCAGCAGGTGCCGCCACCGTCGGCCTACGCCCCGGCGCCGCAGCAGCCGTCGGGCCCGCCGCCGCCGTTCGGACGGCGCGAGGAGCCGCCTCCGCCGCAACCGGCGGCGCCGGCCGATCCGCGCCGCGATCCGTTCGCCAGCGCACAGCAGCAGCAGGCGGCAGCGAACCTGGCCGCGTTCTATGGGCTCGGCCAATCGCTGCCGGGCTCGGCCGACGCCGTCGGTGGCGAGCCGCTGTCGAAGCCGAAGCCGTGGGGCCGCATCATCGCGGTGCTGGCGATCGCGGCCATTCCGTTCGTCGTCGGCAACGCGTGTGGTCGCATCCAGCGCGATCGCATCGAGTACAACACGACGACCGATCAGGCGGGGCAGATCCGCGAGGAAGTCGAGAAGATGTCGAAGCAGCTGTCGGCGGTGGTCGACATGCTCAACTCGACGCCGGCGGGGCGCAAGGGCGACGTCGACATCGACCTGTCGGCGAAGCTCGGCGCCATGGATCTGAAGAAGCCGGACACGGTTCGCATCTTCCACACGAACTACGACAGCCTCGAGCCGGTGATCGTCGAGCGCCTGATGCAGTACTACGACGGCACCATCAAGCTGTACGACGAGATCGCGACGCACGCGAAGAAGACCGACAACGACAAGGACGCGCTCGTGCGCATGGCGCAGGCGGGCGCGAAGTCGGACAAGAACTACGGCGTCATCGTCGAGCCGCAGGGTGGGCTGATGCTCGCCAAGTTCGTCGAGGTCGGCACCCCGATCTGCCCGAAGGAAGGTCAGGTCGACTGCAACGCGAACGAGCTGAAGGGGTTTCAGTATCGGCTCGATTCGGGGAGCGGCTGGGGTCAGCGTCCGGTCAAGGGCAAGCCCGAGGCGATCGTGATGCCGCTGCAGCAGACGCCGCTGTTCAAGGCGGTGGCGGCGGGGAATCCGGATTTCTTGGCGGTGAAGGATTACGCGCGCCGGATGGCGGAGATCAAGACGCAGGCGGCGTTGCTGATGAATCAGCAGAAGGACGTGATGTCGGATCTGAAGAAGGCCTCCGAGCGTCCGAAGCTCTTCGCGTTCTGACGTCCCTGCCCCGCTCCCGCTCCCGGTTCCCGCAACCCGCTCCCGACGAGGTGCGTAGGTACACACGGCCCGTCGGGCGGGGGTCGGGGGAACCGGGAGCGGGAGCGGGAGCGGGAGCGGGCTTAGAGCTGAACGATGATGTTGTCCGGCACCGTCGTGCCGTCGACCTTCTTGACCGTCGCCGTCGAGTCCTGCCGCGAGAAGATCAAGTGCACCTTCGTTCCCGTGCCCGGGATCGCGCAGCCCGGCAGCGTACCTGCCGGTACCGATTGCTTGCACGGGCCGGCGTTGCTCGCGGTCGGCGCCACGGCGATGGCGATGGAGAAGCGCGAGGAAAAGCCGGTCACGACCGTCGGATTCGTCGTCGGCGTGGTGGTTTCGAGCGAGCTCAGCGCGGTGACGTCGATCTCGGGCGCGCCGGCGATGGCGGCGCCCACGGCCTGGTGGCAGACAAGGTTGGTCGGTGGCGAGTTGGAGCTCGAGATCGTCTTCCAGTCGCCCTGGAACACGGTAGTGCCGTCGTTGTTGAAGCCGGGCAGGCCCATGCTGCCGATCTCGTAGAAGGCGACGCAGTCGAGCGCCGCGGCGTTGCCGCCGCCGACGCCGATGGGCTCGGAGAGCTCGAACTGCACGGTGATGTTGCCGGTGCCGCCGGCCGGCTGAATCGTCTGCACCGAGTTGGCGATGACCGTGATCGGCGCGCCCGCGGGCGGCTGCGAGAAGAACGGCGCGGTCACGTCGAGCTGCGCGCCGCCGCCGAGCGTGCCGGCGGTGGTCGCGGCGACGGCGTGCAAGATCAAGTTGAAGCGCTTGCCGGCGGCCAGCGGCACCGACGGCGTGATGCTGACTTCGTTGAGCGTCACCGTCGCCATCGCCGTCGTCGACATGAGCGCGCCATTTTCATCAAGGAACTCGGTGCGCAAGCTGTCGGAGTCGATCGCCTGGTTGAAGGCGATGGTGATGGGGCCGTTGATCGGGATGAGCGAGCCCACCGGCGCGGCGAACAGCGGCGAGCCCGAGCCGGAGCGGCCGCGCAGGTACTCGATGTTCGAGTCGAGGATTGAGAGCGGCGTGTTGGGCCCGGCGAGGTGGATCACCTGCGCCGACGAGGTCAGCCCGTTCAAGTCGAACGGGAACGACGCGCCGAGAAAGTCGTAGACCTCGGTGCCCATGATCTTCGTCGGCGGCACCGACACCGTCAGCGTGTCGTCGACGATGCCGACGAGGCCGGCGTACACCGGCAAGCCCGTGAACATGGCGCTGCCGTCGGTGCCGGTCATCGCCGACAATTCGTAGGCGCCTTCGCCGAAGGGCGCGCCGTTCTGATACACGACCTGGCGCACG
>DASXOU010001000.1:0-4694 GCA_036494045.1 Polyangia bacterium
GGCGTCGACGTCGGCGGCGTGCAACGCTTCGCGCGCGCCGTGACGCGGGTGGCGCTCATCCTCGTCGACACGCACGGACAGCGCGTGGTGCTCGACACCGGGCGCGCGGGCTCGGCGCCGGCACCGCCGCTCTTACGCGAGCGTGTGGCGCAAGCGCGCATCGTGCACCTCGACGTCACCGAGCCGGCCTACGCGATGCTGGCCGCGCATCACGCGCGCGAGGTCGGCACGCTCGTGTCGCTCGACATCGACCATCCGGCGCCGGGGCTCGACGAGCTGTTGCCGCTCGTCGACGTGTGCATCACCTCGCGCGGGGTGCCGGAAAAGATCACCGGCGAGGCGAACCTCGAGGCGGCGCTGCGCGCGCTCGCGGCCAAGACCAACGGCCTGGTCGGCTGCACGCTCGACGCCGACGGCGCGGCGCTCATGCACGACGGACACTTGGTCCTGTCGCCCGCGTTTCCCGTCGACCGCATGATCGACACCACCGCCTGCGGCGACACGTTTCACGCGGCCTTCTTGTGCGCGCTCCTCGAGGCGCAGCCGCCGCGTCAGGCGCTACGCTTCGCCAACGCCGCCGCCGCGCTCAAGTGCCGCGACCTCGGCCGCCGCGGCTGCCCCACGCGCGCCGAGGTAAACGCCCTGCTGGCCGCCACGTAATCTCGTTCGTTCGTGATTAGAAACGCGTGCCGCGTTGCCAGGCGCTGCGTTCGGTCGACGGCGTCGTGGCGCCGGCGCCGTTGCCCGCGCTCGGTTGCGGCGCGGCTTCGAGCGCGTGCAGCGCCGCCGCCGCGAGCGCGGCGTCCAGCGCGTCGTCGTCTTCCTCGACGGAGATCGGCTTGGCCAACAGATCCTTGTGACTCTCGATGTACGCCGTCGAATATTTTCCCGCGCGGAAGTCGGCCTCGCGCAACACGCGCCGGTGAAACGCGAGGTTGGTCTTGATCCCGCCGACGCGATACTCCATGAGCGCGCGCTCCATGCGCTCGATGGCCTCGGCGCGCGTCGCGCCCCACGTGATCAGCTTCGAGATCATCGGATCGTAGAAGACGCTGATCTCCGATCCTTCGTAGATGCCCGAGTCGTCGCGCACGTACGGCCCCATCGGCTGGCGGTACTGCACGATCTTCCCCGGCGACGGCAGAAACTTGATCGGATCCTCGGCGTAGATGCGGCACTCGATGGCCGCGCCGTGCACTTGGAGATCCTCCTGCGCGAACGGGAGCTTCTCGCCCTTGGCGACGGCGATCTGCAAGCGCACCAGATCGCGCTGCGTCACCATCTCGGTCACCGGATGCTCGACCTGCAGGCGCGTGTTCATCTCGAGGAAGTAGAACGCGCCGTCCTCGGCGAGCAGGAACTCGCAGGTGCCGGCGCCGACGTACTTGACCGCCGCCGCCGCTTTGACGGCGACCGCGCCCATCTTGGCGCGCAGCTCCGGCGTCACCGCCGGCGACGGTGACTCCTCGATCACCTTCTGATGGCGGCGCTGGATCGAGCAGTCGCGCTCGAACAGGTGCACCGTGTTGCCGTGCGCGTCCGCGAACACCTGGATCTCGACGTGGCGCGGACGGATCACCGCTTTCTCGAGGTACACGGCGTCGTCGCCGAACGCGCTCTTCGCTTCGCGCTGCGCGCCCTGATAGGCGGCCACGAACTTCTTCTCGTCGTCGACGAGCCGCATGCCCTTGCCGCCGCCGCCGGCCGACGCCTTCAACATCACCGGCAGCCCGATCTTCCTCGCGCTCTCGAGCGCCGCTTCCGCCGAGGGAAATCCGCGGCCAGTCGGCCCGTTGTCGCCGGGCACCACCGGCACGCCCGCCGCCATCATCTTGGCGCGCGCGCGCGTCTTGTCGCCCATCGCGTCGATGGCGTCCGCCGGCGGCCCGATGAAGATGACGCCGGCCGCGTCGCACGCGCGCGCGAACTCCGCCTTCTCCGAGAGGAACCCGTAGCCGGGATGGATCGCGTCGGCGCCCGACTTCTTGGCGGCGTCGAGCACCTTGCCGATGTCGAGGTAGCTCTCGCGCGCCGGCGGCGGCCCGACCGGATAGGCCTCGTCGGCGGTGCGCACGTGCAAGGCCGCGCGATCGGCGTCCGAATAGATGGCGACGGTCTTGATGCCGAGCTCGCGGCAGGCGCGCATCACGCGCACCGCGATCTCGCCGCGGTTGGCTACCAGGATCTTCTTGATGGGGCGAGGCATGCCGCTTCGTAGCACAACTAGGGGCTGTCCCGCATTGGCGGACCGAGCCCGGCCGAGTGAGGAGCCGCGATCGCGCAGCCGGCCGGGCGACGGGAGCCAATGCGGGACAGCGCCTAAGGCGCGGCCGGCGCGCCGCCGTAGCGCGGATCGGACGTCGCCGTCAGCCGGTCGCGCGCGATCCCGACCGCGTGCACCGCGCCGAGCGTGGGCATGCGCACGACCTTGTGCCCGCGCTTCTCCAGGTCCTTGACGACGTCGTCGGGCACGTCGGGCTCGGCGACCATCGCGTTCGGCATCCACTGCGCGTGTACGCGCGGCGCCGCCACCGCCGCCGAGACGTCGAGCCCGAAGTCGACGACGTTGACGATGGTCTGCACCGTCGACGACACGATGGTCGGCCCGCCGGCGGCGCCGACGCACAGGATCGGCTCGCCGTCCTTGGTCACGATGGTCGGCGTCATCGACGACAGCGGTCGCTTGCCCGGCGCCACCGCGTTGGCGAACGCGCCGATCAGCTGAAACGCATTGGGCGCGCCCGGTTGCGCCGAAAAATCGTCCATTTCGTCGTTGAGCACGATGCCCGACGTCGGGTCGACGACGCGCGAGCCGAACAAGAGATTCACGGTCGTGGTCAGCCCGACCACGTTGCCCTCGCCATCGGCGACGCACAGATGCGACGTGCCGTGATCGTGCGGCTCATCGGCCGGCTTGGTCAGATCCTTGTCGCCGTACGCCGCCGGCGGCAGGACCTTGTCGTCGCGGATGCGCGCGGCCAACGACTGCGCGTACGCCGGCGATGCCAGCTTCTCCTCGACCACCTTGACGAACGCCGGATCGCCGAGCGAGCGCGCGCGATCGGCGAACGCGTGCTTGAGCGCCTCGACGATCACGTGATCGCTCGCCGACGAGCCGCGCCCGAGCGCGGTCAAGGGCGGCCGCGCGTCGAGGATCTGCAGCGTCTCGATCTCGGTGAGCCCGCCCGCCGGCGCCGGCGCGGTCCACACGTCGAGGCCGCGAAATTTTCCGACGAGCGCGTCGCGCCACAGGGGCTTATAGCCGGCCAGATCGGCGGCAGTGAGCACGCCGCCGCGCGCCTGCACCGTGGCCGCGATCGATTTGGCTACCGGCCCGGCGTAGATCGCGGAGGGCCCACGACGTCCGAGCGCCTCGAGCGTGCGCGCCAGCTCCGGCCGCTTGACGATCGCGCGCTCGTCGAGCATCGCGTCGCCGCGGCCGAAGACCAAGGGGCGCAAGAAGTCGTGCTCGACCAGCGGCGGCGGCGGCACGTACTGCACCGGCGCCAGGCAGCCCGGCCGGCGCACGTCGATCGAGCAATATTGATGATGCGAGACCGCGTAACCGGCGCGCGCCAGCCGAATCGCCGGCTGCGCCACGCGCAAAAGGCCGAGCTTGCCGTAGGACTTCTCGAGCTCGGCCAGGCCCGCCGGCTCGCCCGGCGTCGCCACCGCCAGGCCGCCCCAGCGCGACTTCGACGGATCGGCTTTGCCGTCGACGACGAACATGTCGCGGCTGGCCGCCGCCGGCGCGGTCTCGCGGAAATCGAGCACACGCGCTTTTTTGTCCTTGGCCATCCACACCACGGCGAAGCCGCCGCCGCCGAGGCCGCTCGAGTCGGGCTGGACGACGCCGAGCGCCAGCGCCGCAGCGACGGCACCGTCGACGGCGTTGCCGCCGGCACGCAAGATCTCCGCCGCCGCGCGCGAGGCGTCGAGGTTCGCCGTCGCTGCGATTCCCTTGTCGCGATCGGCCCATAGCGGCGCCGGCGCCGCCGAGTTTGCGCGAGTTGCCAAGCCGAGTGTCACCGCTAGTGTCAAACCACCGGCGACTGCCGTCACCATTTGCTGCTTTTTCGTCAACTTAGCCCTCGGTCGGTTTGCGTGAGCCCTAAAAAACTTGCTACAATGAACGGCGCTGATAACCGTCCGCTGAGCGGATGCATGGAAGAGGTACCCACGGTGCCGGACCACACGCGGAGAGACATGAGAACGCCCATCACGCTCAAGATCAAGTTCAAGAGCTCGACCCTCGATCAGTTCATCGAGCGCTACTCGGTCGACGTCAGCCGTGGCGGCATCTTCATTCGCACGAAGGACCCGCTGCCCGTCGGCACGCAGCTGCGCTTCGAGTTCCAACTGCAGGACGCGCAGTCGCTCATCGCCGGCGACGGCACTGTGGTGTGGATCCGCGAGCATGATCCCGCGCGTCAAGGCGTCGCGCCCGGCATGGGCGTGCGCTTCGACAAGCTCGCCGCGGAATCGCAGAAGGTGCTCGATCGGATCTTGAGCGAGAAGCAGAAGCGCGGCGACGCGCAGCTCGAGTCGCGCTTCGACGCCGGCGTGCGCGCCTCGGCGTCGGCATCGGGCACGCTGTCATCGGCGACGACGCGCGTGGCCGGGCACAACGATTTCTCGGGCGGTGATTCGCGCAGCATGACGCCGCTGCCGGGCGCAGTGCCGGGGCTGGCCGG
>DASXOU010001001.1:0-6362 GCA_036494045.1 Polyangia bacterium
GTTGAGCTCGTCGACGGCCGGGTAGATCTCGCCCTTGGGCAGGCAGTTGCCGGCCACGTAGTCGGAGAGCGCGTAGGCCGCGGCCAGCACCATGCCGTCGGTGATCTCGCGCGCCTCGGACAAGATCGCGCCGAAGCCGAGCCCGGGAAACACGAACGCGTTGTTGCCCTGCCCCACCGTGTACGTCTTGCCGCGATATTGCACCGGCGCGAACGGGCTTCCCGTCGCCACGATGGCGCGCCCTTCGGTCCATTCGATCAGTTCCTCGGGCAGCGCCTCGCACGAGCTGGTCGGATTCGACAGCGGGAAGATGATCGGGCGCGCCTTGTCGTTGGCTGCCAACATCGCTTGCACCACCGGCTCGTTGAACGCGCGCGGCTGCCCCGACAGGCCGAGGAGCGCCGTCGGCTTGGCGTTCTCGATCGTCTCGAGCAGCGACGGCACCGCGCCGACGAGCTTCCAGCCGGCCACGACCGCCGGATCCTGCGCGAACGACTTCTTGTACGGCTCCATCGATCGATTGGACGTGAGCAGGCCCTTGCTGTCGAGGACGAGCACGCGCCGCTGCGCTTCGTTGGCGTCGAGGCCGTCGCGCATCATGCCCTGACGGATCGCCCAGGCGACGCCGCAGCCACCGGCGCCGGCGCCGTAGACCACCGCGCGCTGATCACGCAGCCGCTCGCCGCGGAGCTGGCAGGCGTTGATGAGCCCGGCGAGCGCGACCGCGCCGGTGCCCTGGATGTCGTCGTTGAACGACGGCAGCATCTTGCGATAGCGCTCGAGCACGGCGAACGCGGCGTCCTTGGCCAGATCCTCCCACTGGATCACGGCGCGCGGATAGCGTCCCTTGACCGCTTTGACGAACTTGTCGAGAAAGTCGAAGTAGGCCTCGCCGCGCAGGCGCCGCTGGCGCACGCCGAGGTAGAACGGGTCGGAAATCAGATCCGTGCGATCGGTGCCGACGTCGAGCGCGACCGGCAGCGTGTGGAACGGCGAGACGCCGCCACCGACGGTGTAGAGCGCCAGCTTGCCGATGGGAATGGCGAGGCCGCCGTAGCCTTGATCGCCGATGCCGAGGATGGCGCTGGCGTCGGTGGCGACGATCATGCGGACGTCGTTCCACGTGTAGTTCTTGATGGCGCGCTCGGCGCGATCGATGTTGAGCGGCGACAGCGACAGGCCGCGCGCCGACTGATAGAGAAAGTTGAACTGCTGCACGGCCTCGCCCACCGTCGGGGTGTAGACGATCGGCAGCATCTCGGTCAGGTGGCGCTCGAGGAGCGTGTAGAAGAGGATCTCGTTACGCTCCTGCAGCGCGCGCAGATATTGATACTTCGCCAGCGGCGAGGCTTCGCGGCGGAAGCCGGCGTAGACGCGCTCCAGCTGCTGCTCGATCGAGTTCACCTGCGGGGGCAGCATGCCGTCGAGGCCGAGCGCGACGCGCTCGTCGGGCGTGAACGCGGTGCCCTTGTTGGTGAGGACCAGGCGTAGGAGCGCGATGCCGTCGAGATAGACCTCGAGATACTCGCGGCCGTGCTCGTCGTGCTTGACGTCGAAGTAGTCGCAGACCTTCATGCGCGGAGCATATAACACCGCGCGTCATTCCGAGCGATCGGATATGCTGCGCGCCATGACTTGGAAGAAATCTTCGACGCTGCTCGCGATTTTGGCGCTGAGCGCGATGGCGCCGGCGACGGCGGCAAAAGCGGCGCCGTTCGAGCCGGTCGATCTCGCCGTCGACGTCTCGTCGCTGCCGCAGAACGAGCAGCGCGCGCTCGCCAAGATGATCGAGGCGGCGCGCCTCATGGACGCGCTCTTTTTGCGCCAGGCGTGGGCGGGCAACGAGTCGCTCCTCTTGACGCTCGTCGCCGACACGACGCCGGCGGGCAAGACGCGCCTGCGCGAATTTCTGCGCAACAAAGGGCCGTGGGATCGCCTCGCGCACGACAAGAGCTTCGTGCCCGGCGTGCCCGACAAGCCGCCGCAAGCCGATTTCTACCCCGCCGACGCGACCAAGGCCGAGGTCGAAGCGTGGATGAAGTCGCTGCCGCCGGCCGAGCGCGCCCGCGCCGAAGGCTTCTACACGGTCGTGCGCCGCGCGCCCGACCGCAAGCTCGTGACCGTGCCCTATTCGACGGAATACGCGGGGGAGCTCGCGCTCGCCGGCAAGCTCCTCGAAGAAGCGGCCGCGCTCACCACGCAGCCGACGCTGCGCGCGTTTCTGCACGCTCGCGCGCGCGCCTTTGCCAGCAACGATTACTACGACAGCGACGTGGCGTGGATGAACCTCGACGCCAGCGTCGAGCCGACCATCGGGCCCTACGAGACCTACGAAGACGCCTGGTTCAGCGACAAGGCCGCGTTCGAAGCGTTCATCGCCACGCGCGACGAAGCCGAGTCGAAGAAGCTGGCGCGCTTCTCCGCCGAGCTGCAGGACATCGAGAACCATCTGCCGATCGATGCGGCGCTGCGCAATCCGAAGCTCGGCGCGCTGGCGCCGATCCGCGTGGTCAACGAGCTCTTTTGCGCCGGCGACGCCAACCACGGCGTGCAGACGGCCGCGTTCAACCTGCCGAACGACGAGCGCATCGCCAAGGAAAACGGCACCAAGCGGGTGATGCTGAAGAACGTGCAGGAGGCGAAGTTCAAGGTCGTGATGCAAGGGATCGCGCGCGTCGTGCTGCCGCCGGCCGAGCGCGGCAAGGTCGCGTTCGAGCCGTTCTTCACGCACATCCTCATGCACGAGCTCATGCACGGCCTCGGGCCGCACAACATCACCGTCGCTGGACGCGCGACCACGCCGCGGCAGGAGCTGCAAGAGACCGGCAGCGCCATCGAAGAGGCCAAGGCCGACGTCTCGGGGCTGTTCGCGCTGCAGTACCTCATCGACAAGGGCGTCATCGACAAGTCGATGGAAAAGACGCTCTACACGACCTACCTCGTCGAGACCTTCCGCGCGGTGCGCTTCGGCATCGGCGAGGCGCACGGCAAGGGCATGGCGCTGCAGCTCAACACGTTCCTCGACGCCGGCGCCATCGTCGCGCGCGGCGGCACCTTCGCCGTCGACGCCGAGAAGTTCAAGAAGGCGGTGGTCGCCCTCACGCACGATCTCATGGCGATCGAAGCGCACGGCGACGCGGCGGCGGCGCGCGCGCTCCTCGCCAAGATGGCGGTGGTGCGGCCCGAGGTGCAGCGCGCGCTCGACAAGCTCGCCCACGTGCCGGTCGACATCGAGCCGCGCTTCGTGACCGCCGACAAGCTGGTGCAGAGCGCGCGTTGAGCTACTTCGTCGCCGGCATCCTGCGCATCATCATGCTCGAGGCGTCGGCGGCGCTCGTGGTGCTGACGCGGGTGGTGCGGCGCGACGACGCGCGCGGGCAGCGCCGGCTCGATCTGGCGTTTCGCGTGCTGGCGGTGCTGGCGCTGTTCTCGTGGACCAACTGGGGCGCGCTGCGCGGCGGCGGCGAGCTGGTGCATCGCTGGGAGCAGTATCACTTCTTCTTCGGCTCGAAGTACCTGCCCGAGGTCGGCTATTTCAATCTTTATAAGGCCACGATCTTGGCTGACCGCGAGTCGGCGAACGTCATCGGCTTCGTGCGCACCACGCGCGATCTGACGACGTTCGACGAGGTTCCCGTCGAGCGCGCGCTCGCCGACGCCGCGACCGTGCGCGGCGCGTTTTCCGACGCGCGCTGGGCCGAGTTCAAGCGCGACTGGTCGCTGATCGCGCAAGGCAGCGCCAACTGGGCGCAGGTGATGGACGACCACGGCAATTCCGGATCGCCGGCGTGGGCCATCTTCGCGGCGCCTATCGCGCGGGTCTGCGGCATCGGGCCCGGCGGGCAGCGCGTGATGGGCCTCATCGATCCGCTGCTCATGATCGTGCTGTTCGCGCTCTTTTTCCGCAGCTTCGGCACGCGGCCGACCTGCCTTGCGATCGTGATCTTCTCGATGGTGCCGTTCTGCTTCGACTACCTCGCCGGGAGCCTGTTGCGCTGGGATTGGCTGTTCGCGCTCGGGCTCACGCTCGTCCTCTGGCAGAAGAATCGTCCGCTCGCCGCCGGCGCGGCGCTCGGCTACGCGATCGCGTCGAAGCTGTTTCCGCTGTTCTTCGGCGTCGGCCTGGCGTTCTGGGCCGCGTGGGACTTTGCGCGCACGCGGCGAATCGATCGGCGCCTCATTCGCTTCGCCGCCGGCGCCGTGGCGGCATTCGCGCTCGCCGTGGCGATCTCGTCGGCGATGTTCGGACCGCGCGTGTGGCGCGGCTATGCCGAGCGCATCGCGGTGGCGCAGCACGAGCACTTCTACGCCAATCAGTACTCGTTCAAGACCGTGTTCCTGCAGGTGGCGTTCTCGTCGCCGCGCGAATTCGCGCAGGATTGGATGCTGCCGCCGTCGGTGAAGGCGGCGCGTCCCGACGTCGACGTGAGGGCGTGGCCGGTGACGTTCGTGATCTTGCAGCTCGTGCTCACGGCGTTGGTCGCGCTCGGGCTGCGCCACGCCGAGCCGATCGAGGCGCTCGCCGTCGGGCCGCTGCTCGTCTACGTGTGGCTCGTGGTCAACGCGTACTATTGGAACATGCTGGCGCTGACCGGATTGGCGTGGTCGCTCGGCGTCGAGCCAGCGAAGCGCGGGCGGCTGGCGGCGCTGCTCGGGCTGCACGCGATCCTCATCTGCTTCTACGTCTATCAACACCTGGCGCACGGATTTGCCGAGGGCTACTTCGTCGGCGTCATGATGCTGATGCTGCTCGTCGGCTGGGCGGCACTGGCGATGCGGCGGCCGAAGGCGCTCGTTCCGCAATGACCCGATCGCTCGTCGCGCTCTTCCTGGTGGTGGGCTGCGCGACGGCGCCGAAACCGACGCCGACGCCGACGCCGCCCGATCCGCCGCCGATCGCCGAACGGCCGCCGCAAGTCGCGCACGTTCATGGCGTCGATCTGGCGTGGGACAGCTTCGGCGATCCCAAGGCACGCCCGCTGCTTCTCATCACGGGTCTCGGCCTGCAGATGATCGCGTGGGACGACGACTTCTGCAGCGCGCTGGCCGCGCGCGGCTTCTACGTCGTGCGCTTCGACAACCGCGACGCCGGCCTGTCGACGAATTTCGACGCCTGGGGCGATCCCAATCCGCTCGTCGTCTTCGACGAGCTGCGCAAGAAGCGTCCAGTGACGCCGCCCTATCGGCTCGCTGACATGGCCGACGACGCCGTCGCTCTGCTCGATGCGCTCGACCTGCCCGCCGCGCACGTCGTCGGTGTGTCGATGGGCGGCATGATCGCGCAGGAGCTCGCCATCCGCCATCCCGAGCGCGTCTTGTCGCTGACGTCGATCATGTCGACGACCGGCGCGCTCGACGTGCGCGGACCGTCGTACGAGACGATGGCGGCGCTGCTGGCGCCGTTTCCGTCCGATCGCCACGGGTTCATCGTGCGCTCGGTCGAGCTGGCGCACACGCTGCACGGCCCCGGCTTCCCGTTCGAGGACGCGCGCGTGCGTCGCGTCGCGTCGCGCTCGTTCGATCGCGCCTATCGGCCGGGCGGCGTGCGTCGGCAGCTCATCGCGATCTGGCTCTCGGGCGATCGCACGCCCGCTTTGAAGACGCTGCGCGTGCCGGCGCTGGTGATGCACGGCGACGCCGATCCGCTCGTCCCCGTCGACGGCGGGCAGGCCACCGCGCGCGCGATCCCAGGCGCGCGCCTCGACATCATCCCCGGCATGGGACACGAGCTGCCGCGGCCGGTGTGGCCGCGCGTCATCGACGCCGTCACCGCGCTCGCCGCCGGCGCGAGGCCAACGCCGTGACCGAGGCATTGGTCGCGCGGGCGCCGATCATCTATCCGTGCGACTACATCGACAAGGGCGGGCTCGCCGTCACCGACAACGCGCGTGGCTGCTCGGGCACGCCGACGTGGCAGCTCGTGGTGCGCGGCGCGCTCGATCCGGCGCACGTGCGCGCGGCGCTCGCCGACGTGGCCACGCGGTATCCGTCGCTGCGCTGCCGCGTGCACGCGCTCGACGACGCCGATCCGCTGCGCGCACGCCGCTTCGCCTACGTCGAGGATCCGGCGTTCGCCGTCGACGCGATCTTCCGCGCCGTCGACGCGCGCAGCGAGGCGGCGCTCGAGGCGCTTGCGCACGCCGAGCGCAACCGGCCGCTCGATCTGTTCACCGATTTCCCCGTCACGCTGACGTTGGCGCGAACGGCCGACGACGCCTGTCAGTTTTTTTTTCGCCAGCACCACAGCATCGCCGACGGCCGCGCGTTCATCGCGCTCCTCGCCGACTTCGCCGCGTTCCTCGACGCCGCGCGCGCCGGCCGCCGTCCCTCGCCGGACTCGCTGGCGCCGATCGGCCGCCAGG
>DASXOU010001002.1:0-8967 GCA_036494045.1 Polyangia bacterium
GGCCGCGCGCGATTCCGCGCGCTTGCGCCGGCGAGCGTCGCGAAATCAGTCAGCAGCGGCTAGGCGGAGAGTTAGCGGAAGCTTTGAAGCGGCTCAAACCTGTATGACGCGCGTACGAAGCTTCTCGGCGTCGGCGCTTGCGCTCAGTCTTCGTCGGTGAGCTCGGTGTTCCAGTAGCTGGCGTCGACGACACTGAGAAAGGGCAGCCACTCGCGATAGGCGATGCGCCCGCCGGGCGCGCGGAAGGTCGGGTTCCAGCGCGGGCGCTCCGGTTTCTTGAGCAGCTTCATGCCCGCTTCGTGCGCCAGCTTGGCGCCCTTCTTCAGATTGCACGGCACGCAACAACAGACGACGTTCTCCCAGGTGGTGCGCCCGCCCTTGGCGCGCGGAATCACGTGGTCGAGGTTGAGCATGGTGCGCGGAAGCTGCTGCGCGCAGTACTGGCAGGTGTTGGTGTCGCGCGCGTAGATGTTGAGGCGCGAGAAACGGACCTTGGTGCGCGGCAGGCGATCGTACATCTGCAGCACGATCACACGCGGAATGCGGATGGCGCGCGTCATGGTGCGGATGACGTCGTGCTCGGCGGCGTAGCCGAGATCGGCCCACGAATCGAAGTCGAACGTCGAGAAGTCGGGCTCGATGACACGCGCGGCGCCGATGTATAGGAGCGCGAACGCGCGCTTCACCGAGGTCACGTGGACCGGCTGATAATGGCGATTGAGGACGAGCACGCTCGAATTGGTCACGAAGTAGTCTCCGTTTGAGCGCCGCTGAAGGCGCGCGCGATCGCAGGCAAGTCGTCTTCCCCCAAGGTTCTGACATCGAGCAGCAGGCGATCTTCGGCGATGCGCGCGACGATCGGCGTCGCGGCGGCGCGCAGGCGCGCGTCGAGGGCATCGGCCGACGGGCCGCCGGCAGTGCGCGCCGAGACCGCGACCGCCCACGACCACGGCTCCACCGTCGGCAGCGCGCCGCCACCGACGGCCGAGCGCACGCGCGCAGGCACGAACTCGAGCGTCGCATCCGACAGCGCGCAGGCGGCGGCCAGCTTGCGCGCGCGCGCCTCCAGCGTCGGCTCGGGCGTGGCCAGCATCGCCAGCGCCGGAATCTGGGCCGAGCGGCCGTCGCGATAGAGCTCGAGCGTGGCTTCGAGCGCGGCCAGCGTCATCTTGTCGGGGCGAACGGCGCGCAGGAGCGGATGCGCGCGCATCGCGGCGATGATGGCGCGGCGCCCGACGATGATGCCGGCCTGCGGGCCGCCGAGCAGCTTGTCGCCGCTGAAGGTGACGACGTCGATGCCGGCTTTGACGAGCTCCTGCACCGTCGGTTCACTCTGATTGGGGTCGCCGAGGCCGAGCGCGCGCAGATCGGCGAGCGCGCCCGAGCCGAGATCGATCATGGCGACGAGACCCTTGCGATGCGCCACTTCGGCGAGCTCGGCCGGCGCGACCTCGGTCGTGAAGCCGACGATCGCGAAGTTCGAGCGATGCACCTTGAGCAGCAGCGCGACGTCGGCGCCGGGCGCAGCGACGGCGTTTTCATAGTCGCGCGCGTGCGTGCGATTGGTCGTGCCGACCTCGATCAAGCGCGCCCCCGACGCGCGCATCACGTCGGGCACGCGGAACGATCCGCCGATCTCGACGAGCTCGCCGCGCGACACCACCACGCCGCGCCCGCCGGCCAGCTGCGACAGCGCCAACAGCACCGCCGCCGCGCAGTTGTTGACGACGAGCGCGTCCTCGGCGCCGGTCAATGTCGCCAGCAGCTCGGCGACGTGCTCGTGCCGCGAGCCGCGCCGCCGCTCGTCGAGCCGATACTCGAGGTTCGCATAGCCGCGCGCGACTTCGGCGACGCGCGCGATCGCTGCTTCCGCCAGCGGCGCGCGCCCGAGGTTCGTATGCAAGACGACGCCGGTCGCGTTGACGACGCGCTGCAACGACGGCGCGAGCAGCGATGCCACTTCGCCGGCGACCTTGCCGGTGTCGACCTCGACCGCCGTCGATCGCTCGGCGACGATCTCGGCGCGCAGCCGCTCGATCTCCCCACGCACTGCGGCGACGACGGCCCATCGAGGCGCCCGCTCGAGCAACCCGCGCACGGCGGGAGACGCGAGCACCTCGTCCACCTTCGGCAGTCGCCGAAGCACCGCATTGCGGTCGGCGGGCGGTTGCATGCTCTTCCCCCATTATAACCGACGGAGAGCGCGATGCTATGATTAAGCAATGAGCGCGGGCGGTAACGCGTGAACATCCAATCGCTGTCGGCGCTGCTCGCCGCCATTGTCAGCTTCGCCATCGGCTCGTCGGTGGTGTTGCGCGATCGTCGCCAGCGCGCCTACCGCTTGTTTTCCGTGTTCTGCTTCGTGCTCTGCGCGTGGCACATCACCACGTTCCTGCAGGCGACGCTGGAGTGGGAATCGGTCTACTTCGTGTCGCTGTTCGCCGGCGTGCTCGTGCCGATCGCGTCGATCCGCTTCTTCCGCGTCTTTCTCGCCGACGAGCGCAGCGCTCGCCCGGCCACGCCGCGCTGGATGGTGCCGCTCGCCGTCGGCTTCGTCGTCGCCATCGGCTACGCCATCGCCTTCCGCAAGTACAAGCTGCATCATCAATGGACCTTCACCGTCGCGCTCGGTGGCTACGTGTTCATCGGGCTCTACGCCTCGATGCTCGAGCTCTACGGCAAATACCGGAGCACCATCGCGCGCGTCGAAAAAACGCGCATCAAATATCTCCTCATCGGCGGGCTGGGCGCGATCACCTTCGCCGCCACCGATTTTCTGCCCAAGTTCGGCGTGCCCTTTCCCGCGCTCGGCAACGTCCTCACCATCATCTATCTCTATTTCATCTCGCAGACGCTGTTCCGCTATCGCCTGCTCGATCTGACCGAGCTCCTCGGGCGCATGGTGGTCATCGCCACCTTCGTGCTCATCCTCGCGGCCATCTACGGCCTCTTGGTCGCGTGGATCCCCGCCGATCAATCGGGCGTGTTCTTCTTCAACACGCTGGTGGCGTCGTTCGTCATCTTGATCCTGTTCGATCCGCTGCGCACCGCCGTCGAGGGCCAGGTGCAAAAGTGGATGTTCCGCGAGAAGTACGAGCTCAAGGCGCGCATCGACGCGCTCCGCCACATCCTCGCCAACGTGATCGACCTGAAGGAAGCCGTCCGCATCACCATCAGCTCGCTCGAGGAATCGCGCCGCGTCACCCACGCCGGCATCTACTTCCTCGACACCGACGGCGGCGGCTACGACCTCCACGGCCATCTCGGGCCGCGCCCGGTCGAGCGCATCGACGCCGCCGCGCGCCGTCCCTTTTTCGAGCGGCTCAACGCCTCGCGCGGCGCCGTGGTCTCGATGGAGCAGCTCGAGCGCGAGCACGCCGCGCGCGGCGCCGTGCCCGAGACCGAGACCGAAACGATCGACGCCATCGCGCGCACGCTCGACGAGCTCAACGCGGCCATGTGCATCCCGATCATGGCCGAGGATCAAGTGATCGGCCTTCTGGCTTTGCGCGACGAGCGCGTGCGCGAAGCCTACGCCACCGACGAGATCGATCTGTTCCGCGGCGTCGCCGCGCAGATGGCGATCACGGTGCAGAACTCCAAGCTCTACGAGCGCATGAAGGAGCGCGATCGCCTGGCCGCGCTCGGCGAGATGGCCGCCGGCCTGGCGCACGAGATCCGCAATCCGCTCGGCGCCATCAAGGGCGCGGCGCAGCTTTTGACGCCGGCGACGGGCGAGCCGATGACCAGCGGCGACGGCCATAGCGTGCCGCCCGAGGCGCGCGAGTTCCTCGGCATCATCGTCGAGGAAGCCAATCGCTTGAACCGCGTCGTCTCGCAGTTCCTCGACTACGCGCGCCCGTATCGCGGCGAGCCGCAGCCGCTCGACGTCAACGAGGTGGTGCGCAAGACGGCGCAGCTGGTGACGCCGCCGCCGCTGCCGTCGGCCGAAGCGGGCGAGCCGCCGCCGCCCGTCGAAGTGCACCTGCAGCTCGCCGACGAATTGCCGCGCGCGCGCGCCGACGCCGAGCAGCTGCGCCAGGTCTTCTTGAACCTCGCGATCAACGCGGTGCAGGCGATGCCGTCGGGCGGCAAGCTCACCATCTCGACGGCGCTGCGCAAGCCCGGGCGCCGCGCGACGTCGATGCTCGAGGTGCGCTTCCGCGACACCGGCGTCGGCATTGCCGCCAGCGACCTGAAGAACCTGTTCATCCCGTTCTACACGACCAAGGACAAGGGCACCGGCCTCGGGCTGCCGATCAGCCAGCGCATCATCGAGAACCACGGCGGCACGATCGAAGTGCGCAGCCGCGTCGGCGTCGGCTCGACGTTCACGGTGGTACTGCCGGTGTTCGAAGAAGCGAAGGACGTCAAGAGCGAGCCCGAAGCGCGCGCGAGCTAGCGCGTCAGAAGCACTTGGGCGCGCAGGTGCCGCTCGATCCCGACGGCGCGCAGTAGGACGAGCCCGGCAGATCGGCCGGCTCGCACAGCGAATCTTCGAACGCCGGCGCGCAGGCGCCGCCGACGTTCTTGGTCACCTCGCAGGTCGTCGCCGCGCCGGCGTCGGCGTTGTCGGCGATGCACACCGCCTGCTGCGTCTCGGACGGGCAATGGTCGTTGGTGTCGCACGCCTGACCGTCGCTGAACCAGGGAGCGCACTTGCCCGACTTGCAGTAGAGGCCGACCTTGCAGGACCCGTCGCCGTTGCAGTTGTCGTTGGCCGAGCTGAACTTCTGACAGGTGGTCTTGGTCTGTCCGGTGAGCTGCTCGCACAGCGTGCCGTCGACGCATTGGCTGTTGATGAACGAGGTGAACGCGTCGTTGTTGGGATCGCAGTCGGCGGTCGCCGCGATCTTCGCCTCGCAGCTGCCGCCGCTCGGAGCCTGGCAGAAGCCGCTGCCAGTGTCACAGTATCCGAAAAGGCTCACGCACTCGCCACCGGCGGGAGTGCATGCGGTCGTCGTCGCGGTGTACTGGAGCTGGCAGTACATGCCGACGCCGCACGGGGGCTGGGGCGTGGTGGCACCCTGCGCCGGATCGCACGCGCCGTGCAGCGCCGTCTGCGTCGCCGCCACCGAGCACGTCGGCGACATCGTCGACGGGAAGGTCGGGCAGTTGAGCCCGAACTGGCAGCCCGTGCCGCTACCGTTGCCGATGAAGTTGACGCACGCGGCGTTCAGCGCGCCGAGCTTGGTGCACTGCTGCGTGCCGCTATCGCAGAACGAGTCCGGCGTGCAGTCGGTGTCGAGGCGGCACGCCGCGCCGGCCGGATTCGGATCGGCGCACGTGCCCTGGCATCCCGTCACCTGTACGCTCGTGCCCGCGTCGCTGCCGGCGTGCTGACAGAAACCGCTGGTGCACTCGACGCCGGCGATGCACGCGGCGCCGTTGGCCAGTTTCGCCTTATACAAGAACTGCAGACAGAGCGAGCTCCACTGCGCGACGTCCGAGAAGTCGCAGCGTGCGTTGTCGATCGCCGAGAGACACTGGAGCTCGTTGATCTCCATTCGTCCCTTTTCGATTTCGACGTCCTGATCCCAGCCTGTGTGGCGCAGATTGCGCTCGATGCACGCCGGCATCTGCGCGGCATCGAGCTCGCCGCACGCCATATAGTGATTGCAGAGCGCCTGCGCATAATCGGCCGCGAACATCGTGAAGGTGACGATCTTCTCGGCGTCGTTGGGAATGCCCATGTCGCCGATCGACATGTCCTCGTTCACGGCCATGTCCTCTTCGCCGCCGGGAGGCAGGCCGTGATCGCCGCAACCGGCGCCGATCACGAGCAGCGAAAGCAATAAGGTACTGCGCATGTTTAAGCTCCTGGGCCAAATGATACTGGATCCATTTGTTGCCGGATCAAGCAACGGCGATCACATCGACGGATGGCGCAACGATTCGACTGTGATAGCGTTGCACGCGTGGCGCGTCCCCGCATCGTCCTCGCCGACGACGAGCTGAACCTGCGCAAGGTCCTCGGGGCCATCTTGAACCGCGACGGCTACGAGGTCCTCGAAGGCCGCGACGGTCAGGAGGCGCTCGCGCTCGTCGAGCGCCACGACAACGTCGCCGCGCTCATCACCGATCTGCGCATGCCGCGGCTCGACGGCATGGGCCTGCTGCGCCGCATGGTCGCCGAGCATCCCGACGTGCCGGTCATCATGATCACCGCGCACGGATCGGTCGACAGCGCCGTCGAGGCGGTGAAAATCGGCGCCTTCGATTACATCGAGAAGCCGTTCGAGCAGACGCAGATCCAGCAGGTCGTCGCCAAGGCGCTCAAGCAGCACGAGCTCGACAAGCGCGCCCCGCGCGCGGTGCAGCCGGCCGCCTCGGGCGGGCGCTACGGGCTCATCGGGCGATCGCCGGTGCTGGAGCTCGTGTTCAGCATGATCGAGAAGGTCGCCGACACGCCGTCGACGGTGCTCATCTCCGGCGAATCGGGCACGGGCAAGGAGCTGATCGCGCGCGCGCTGCACAACAACTCGTCGCGCAAGGCGGGGCCGTTCATCAAGATCAACTGCGCGGCGATTCCCAAGACGCTGATGGAGTCGGAGCTGTTCGGCTACGAGAAGGGCGCGTTCACCGGCGCCGTCGGATCGAAGCCGGGGCGCTTCGAGCTCGCCGACGGCGGCACGCTGTTCCTCGACGAGATCGGCGAGATTCCCGTCGAGATGCAGGTCAAGCTCTTGCGCGTCCTGCAGGAGTCGGAGTTCGAGCGCGTCGGCGGCATCAAGACCATCAAGGTCGACGTGCGCCTGGTGACCGCGACCAACCGCGATCTGCAGAAGGAGGTCGCGGCGAGCGCGTTCCGCGAAGATCTGTTCTATCGCTTGAACGTGGTGCCGGTGCACCTGCCGCCATTGCGCGAGCGGCGCGGCGACATTCCGCTGCTCGTCGAGCACTTCGTGGCGCGCTTCAACGAGCGCTTGAAGAAGCAGATCGCCGGCGTCGACGACGAGGCGCTGGCGCGGCTGACCGCGCACTCGTGGCCGGGCAACATCCGCGAGCTCGAGAACGTGCTCGAGCGGACGATCCTGTTTTGCGAAGGGCCGACGATCCGTGCCGCCGATCTGCCGCCCGAGCTCTCGGGCGCGACGGCGCCGGCCGCGGCAGCGACGGCGAACGCGCCCTTGGCCGTGCCGGCGGCGTCGAGCATTCCCAACGTCACGCCGCCGTTCGGCACCACGTCGCCGCCGACCGCCGTCGGCGAAGGGCGCGCCTCGTCGCTCAAGGAGCTGGTGCGTCAGGAGACCGATCGCGTCGAGCGCGAGCTCATCGTGCGCGCGCTCGAGGAGACCGGCGGCAACGTGACGCAGGCGGCGCGCAAGCTCAAGATCAGCCGCAAGTCGCTGCAGAACAAGATGAAGGAGGTCGGCTTGCGCGATCGCGAGTGACGGCGACTCGCGCTCGCAGAGCGCGTCGTAGTCGTTGCTGCAGTCGATGTCCTTCCAGCCGGATCCATCGACGAGGCGCACGCAGTTGGGCGTGTCGGGCTCGTTGGGCTCGGCGCCGGCGAAGCCGTGGAAGCGCGTCGAGTCGAACGCCTCCGACGACGGCGCCTGCCACGCGTAGGAGCCGAGGTTCGACGACGCCTTGAGCGCGATCCACGCGTCGTCGCCGTTACCGCTGATCGCCTGCAGCGCGGCTTCGTTCTCGGCGACGTCGGCGAGCGTCGCCAGGTGCGTGCCCGACGGACAGGTGTTGGCGAGCGCGTTGTTGAAGTTGGCGTTCGCCGTCTGCACGAAGTAGCAGTGGCCGTTGATCGGCGACGAGTACGACTGCGGTTCGGTGCAGGGCCGCTTCGTGAAGCAGTTGGCGGTGCAGCTCGGCCCGCCGTCGCACTCTTCGCCGGCGTCGACGACGCCGTTGCCGCACGTGCTCTCGCAGACGTAGCCGAGCGCGAACGTCGGCGACGACGGCAGATTTCCCGTCGCCGGGAAGCCGCAAGGCAGGTCGGCCCAACCGGTCAGCGTGCGCGCGCCGCAGTCTTCGGTGCGGCCGCCGTTGAGCGCGCCGTCGTTCGGCTCGCCGGGCGCGAACGCGGCGAAGGCGTAGGGCTCGTTGTCGATCCAGTGGAAGCTGTCGGTGGCGGCGTGGGTGATCTCGAGGCCGATCCACATCTGCGTCAACGGCGCCACCGACGTCACCAGCGCATTCTCGCCGGCGTCGCCGATGACGGCGAGATAGCCGCCGTGGCCCTGGCAGTCGCGCTCGGCCGCCGCGTACGTGATCGGGCCGGGCCAGGCGACGTAGCAGTGGCCCGTCGACGGATCGATCTTCGCGCCGCTGGCGCCGGAGACCGCGCCGCAGCTCGCGCGCGACTTGCACATCGACGTGCAGGTGGCGCTCGCCGCCGATGGATCGTCGCTGTTGTTGGCGCCCGTGTCGCACTGCTCGCCGGGATCGACGACGCCGTTGCCGCAGTTCGCCGGCACCACGACGCCGCCGTCGCCGCCGCCGACGCTGCCCATGTCGCCGTCGCCGGGCGCGCCGCCGACGACGCCGCCGTCGCCGGGCTCGCTGCCGCGGCAGGCGTCGCCGACGGAGCCGCCGTTGCTGGAGGCTTGATCGGGGTTGGGCACGGTCGGGCAATTGTCGACGACGTCGGGCACGCCGTCGCCGTCGGAGTCGGGCAGCGCGCCGACGTCGATCACGAGCGCGAGCGGCACCTTCTGGCCGGCGACCACGGGCACGCGGCCGGCGGCGTCGCCGATCATCGCGCCCGTCGTCATCCAGCCGGCGGCGACGACGCGGACCTCGCCGGCGTCGGCCGAGAGCTCGACGACGACGTCGCCGGGCAGGCGGCCCGAGCTGCCAAGATCGGAGCCGTCGACGATGCGGCCTTGCGGATCGAAGACGGTGACCTTGATGTCGTCGGCGGAGAAGCCGGGCGCGGCGGCGATCGAGACGTCCACCGTCGTCGGCGCCTGGCGGCAACCGGCGGCGGCGAGCGCGAGCGCGGCGATC
>DASXOU010001003.1:0-2911 GCA_036494045.1 Polyangia bacterium
GATGAATGCGCAGCGCGTGGGTGGCGGTCGTGCTCGTAGCCGCGGCGGCGCTGCCGGCGCGCGCGGCCGACGGCACGCTCGACACCGGCGGCTCGCATGAGGTCGTGTGGACGCCGCCGTCGCTGCTGCCAATTCGCGGGCCGCGCTTTGCGCCGGTCACCATCGACGCCTACGTCACGCTCGGCAGCCCGCCCTCGTACATCGGCGCCGAGGTGGCGCGCCGCTGGGTCGAAAAAGATCCGACCGTGCGCGCCATCTTGCACCTCTACGCCTACGGCAACCACGCCGAGCTGGCGATGGAGGCGCTGCTCGAGGCCGCCGACGAAGGACGCTTCTTTGTGCTCTTCGATCGGCTGGTGCAGTCGCGCCTGACCTTCTCCGGCCCGGTCGATCTGGCGCGCCTCGGCCGCGAGGCCGGGCTCGATGGCGCGCGGCTCGACGACGCGCTCGCCTCGCATCGCCATCGCAGCGACGTCGAGCGGCTGCAGCGCGAGGCACGCGGCGCAGCGCATCGTCCGCCGGAGCTCCTGGTCAACGGGCGGCGGCTGTCGCCGTGGTCGGGCGACGAAGCCATCGGCAAGGGCATCGCCGAGGCGCGCGCGCGCGCCGAGGAGCTCCTCGCCGACGGCGTGCCGCTGAGCCAGCTCTACGAACGCGTCGTCGATCTCGACGAGGAGGTTCCGTTCGGCGTCGACACGCCGCGCAGCAACAAGCGGCTCACCATCGATCTGTCGTCGTCGCCGACGCGCGGCCCGTCGACGGCGCCGGTCACCATCGTCCTGTGGGGCAACTTCGCGTGCATGCAGTGCGCCGAGGTCGCGGCCCAGGTGGCGCGCGTGGTCGCCGCGCATCCGGGGCTCATCCGCGTGGGCTGGAAGCACTATCCGTCGCCGTATCGCGCCGCCATCGGCGAGACCGCCGCCGAATACGCGGCCGCCGCGCAGGCGCAAGGGCGCTTCTGGGCGCTCTACGACCTGGCGATGGGCTCGCACCTGGTGCCGGCGCGCGTGTCGCGCTCGGAGCTCGATCGGTTGGGCGCGCTGGTCAAGATCGACGAGGCCAGGCTGCGGCTCGAGATCGACAGCGGCCGCGCCCGTGCCGCCGTCGAGCACGACGCCAACGAGGCGCGCCGCCTGGGCGTGCCGACGGCCGGATCGATCGCGGTCAACGGCCTGCCCTTCACCGGCGGCACCGACCTCGAGCGCATCGTCGACAGCGAGCTGGACGCGGGAGTTCTCGAGCGACTCAAGCGTCACTAACGTCTCTTTCGTCACCAAATACTTGGTGCTTGCCAGTACCCCCGTCGGGATGCCACGCTGTGGGAGCCCAATACTGCGACGAGGCCCAGCGTGGAGCTCAAGTTCTTCGCCGCAACAGACATCGGCCGGCAACGCGACCATAACGAGGACAACTACCTCGTCGATCCGACGCTTCACCTGTTCGTCGTCGCCGACGGCATGGGCGGGCACGCGGCCGGCGAGGTCGCCTCGCAGATCTCGGTCCACGAGGTCTCGCGCGTCGTGCGCGAGAACGCCGACGTCATCGAGCGCTACGCCAAGGATCACGACGCGCAGGCGCGCCAGGAGATCCTGGCCGTCATGGAGCACGCGGTGCAGACGGCGTGCGCGTCGATCTACCACCGCGGCCAGGCCGAAGCCGAGAAGCGCGGCATGGGCACCACGACTTCGGCGCTGCTCATCGCCGGCGATCGCGGCTTCATCGCGCACGTCGGCGATTCGCGCATCTACCTGTTGCGCCAGAACCAGGTGCATCAGCTCACCGAGGATCACTCGCTCATCAACGAGCTCGTGCGGCGCGGTAAGATCAAGCGCGACGAGATCGACTCGTCGCCCTACTCGAAGTACAAGAATGCGGTCACGCGCGCGGTCGGCGCCTACGAGAGCGTCGAGACCGACACGCTCGACTTCGAGGTCCTGCCCGGCGATCACTTCCTCATCTGCTCCGACGGGCTGCACGCCTATCTCAAGGACTCCGACGTCCCCGAGATCATGAGCGCCGACGACATCGCCGACGCGCCCAAAACGATGGTCGCCCTCGCCAACGCCGGCGGCGGTCACGACAACATCACCGCGGTGGTCGTGCGCGTCGAGACCGAGGCGACCACCGAGCACGCGGCGCGCGCCAGCGATCTGGCCAACCGCGTCGACGTGCTCAAGAAGATGCCGCTCTTCAAGCACCTCACGTACAAGGAGATCATGCGTCTCCTCAACGTGCTGGTGGTCAAGGACTACAAGGCCGGCGAGCGCATCATCGAAGAGAAGACCGACGGCGAGGAGCTCTTCATCATCCTGTCGGGCAAGGTCAAGCTGCACAAGGACGACGCGTTCATCACGCACCTCGAGCGCGGCGCGCACTTTGGCGAGATGGCGCTCGTCGATCGCTCGAAGCGCTCGGCGTCGGCGACGGCGGAGGAGCCGTCGCGCGCGCTCATGCTGCGGCGGCGCGACTTCTACGAGATCATTCGTAAGGAGCCGGTCCTGGCGACCAAGCTCCTATGGAGCTTCGTGCAGGTGCTCACCGAGCGCTTGCGTAAGACGACGGCCGATCTGTCGGGCGCGCGGCTCGAGGCGCAAGCGGTCGATCTGTCCGAGGACGTCCTCTTCGAAGGCGGCGACGACAACCGCCGCACGCAGCCGCGCAAGACCGTCACCAACTGACGATGCGCGCGGCGATCGCGCTCGCGGCGTTGTTGCTCGCGCGCGCCGCCGTCGCCGACGATTGGCGCGCGCCGTCGGCGGAGAAGCTGGGGCCGCTCATGATCGACGTGCAGGCCGGCGCCGCCATCGGGCTGCACGACACCGGCGGCGCCGGACGTCCGGCGCTGTTGTATTCGACGGGCGTCGTCGTCGTCGAGCTCGGCATCGCCGTGACGCGCGATCGCCGAGGCTAC
>DASXOU010001004.1:0-7154 GCA_036494045.1 Polyangia bacterium
CGAGGTTACGCCCCCGCAAAAGCTCCATGACGAGGAACAGGATCCCGGTGTCCGACTGTCCGAAGTCGTAGACCTGGATCGTGTTCGGGTGGCGCAGCCGTGACGCAGCGCGTGCCTCGGTCTGAAAGCGCCGCAGGGTCTGGGCGTCGGCCGCCACGTCGGGGTTCAGGAGCTTGACCGCCACCTGGGCGTCGAGCTGCAGGTGATCGGCCCGATAGACCCGCCCCATGGCGCCGACGCCGATGAGCTCGGTGATGTGGTACTTCCCGTTCAGCGTGGTGCCGGCGTAGGGATCGCCCGGCTCGATCAGAGCCGCCGACACATCGGAGCCGCAGGAGGGGCAGTGCCTGTGGCTGTCCCAACAGGCAGCCGCACAGGCGGGACATCTTTTCACGCATCGATTCTACACCGAACCACTCTTATGGGCTCCTTGACAAACGTGTGCCGGGTCTGCTAGATCGTCCGCTCTTCGAAGGGTTTCGGCGACTTTTGGGGCGTCGACAAGCGGTAAGTCACGGGGTTTTGGTCCCCGCATTCGTAGGTTCGAATCCTACCGCCCCAACGAAGAAGGACAGGGACGAAGCAGAATGATCAAGGCGCTCACCATCTTCAGCGGCAACGGCAATCGCGAGCTCTCGGACGCGATCTGCCGCACCGTCGAAGTGCGTCCCGGGCAATGTGAAGTCACCACGTTCTCCGACGGCGAAGTGTTCGTCGAGATCGGCGAGAACGTCCGCGGCGTCAACTGCTTCGTGGTGCAGTCGACCTGCTCGCCGGCGAACAACAACATCATGGAGCTGCTCATCATGATCGACGCGCTCAGGCGCGCGTCGGCCGGCTCCATCGTCGCCGTCATGCCCTACTTCGGCTACGCGCGGCAGGATCGCAAGGTCAAGCCGCGCACACCGATCAGCGCCAAGCTGGTGGCCAACCTGCTCACGACCGCGGGCGCCGATCGCGTGCTCACCGTCGATCTCCACGCCGGGCAGATCCAGGGCTTCTTCGACATCCCCGTCGACCACCTGTACGCGATGCCGGTGATGATCGACCACTTGAAGAACGATCACCTGGGCCGCGACACGGTCATCGTCTCGCCCGACGCCGGCGGCGTCGAGCGCGCGCGCGCCTATTCCAAGCGGCTGAACGCCACGCTCGCCATCATCGACAAGCGGCGCGAGAAGGCCAACGTGTCGGAGGTCATGAACATCATCGGCGAGGTCAAGGGCAAGGACGCCATCCTCGTCGACGACATCATCGACACCGCCGGCACGCTCACGCACGCGGCCCAGGCGCTCGTCAGCGCCGGCGCGCGCTCGGTCTCGGCGGCCTGCACGCACGGCGTGCTCTCGGGCGCCGCCGTCGAGCGCATCGAGAAGTCGCCGCTGGCCGAGCTCCTCGTCACCGATACGATTCCGCTGCGGCCCGACGCCAAGGCATCGTCGAAGATCAAGCAGCTGTCGGTGGCGCGCATCCTCGGCGAGGCGATCAAGCGCATCCACCACGGCGATTCGATCTCGAGCTTGTTCATCTAAGGGAACCGGAAAGGACGCGATCAATGGAAGTCGGAAAGCTGAATGCTCAATTTCGTGGCGACATCGGCAAGTCGGCCGTGCGCCGGCTGCGCGCCGCGGGCAAGATCCCGGCGATCTGCTACGGCCAGGCCAAGCAGCCCATGCCGCTCGCGGTCGATCCGACGGAGCTCCTGAAGTCGCTCGATCCGGTCAAGAAGACCAACACCGTGCTGACGCTGACGGTGACCGGCGCGCCCGAGGGTGAAGGCGCGCTCACGGTCATGGTCCGCGATTACCAGAAGGACGCGATCCGCGGCAACGTCACGCACGCCGACTTCATCCGCGTCGACCTGACCAAGCCGGTCCACGCGACGGTGCCGATCCTGCTCATCGGCAAGGCCGAGGGCGTCAAGCTCGGCGGCATCATGCACCAGGTCATCCGCGTGCTGCCGATCTCGTGCACGCCCGATCGCATCCCGGTCAAGCTCGAGGTCGACGTGTCGGCGCTCGGCATGAACGAGGCGATCCATGTCAGCGACTTGAAGCTCGGCGAAGGCGTGCGTCCGCTCGCCGACGGCGGGCAGACGGTGTGCGCGGTGACGGCGCCGAAGGCGGAGAAGGAAGCGGCTCCGGCGGCGACGGCCGAAGGCGCGGTTCCGGCGGAGGGCGCTGCGGCGGCTCCGGCGGAAGGCGCGGCGGCAGCTCCGGCGGCCGGCGGCAAGGGCGGCGCGGCTCCGGCGGCGGCGGCAGCTCCGGCGGCGGGCGGCGAGAAGAAGGGCGGCAAGAAGTAAGGCAGCCTTTAGCCGTTAGCCATTAGCTCAGATGTGGCTCGTCGTTGGTCTAGGCAATCCGGGGTCCGAGTACGAGCGGACCAGGCACAACATCGGGTTCATGGTGGCGGACGAGCTGGCTCGTCGCTGGAAGGCAGCGGGCTGGAAAACGAAATTCGGAGGTGAGATCGCGCAGACGCAAGACATCGTGATGCTACGGCCGCAGGAATACATGAACGTGAGCGGGCAGGCAGTGCAGCGCACGCAGGCGTTCTACAAGATCGAGCCGTCGCAAACGATCGTCGTGCACGACGAGATCGACCTGCCCTTCGGGAAGCTCCGCGTCAAAGTCGGCGGGGGTCACGGCGGGCACAACGGTCTGCGATCGATCATCCAGAACACGGGAGACGCCTTCGTTCGGATTCGCTGTGGAGTCGGCAAGCCGGACGGCGGCAAAGAAAGGGTTACCGGCCACGTACTCGGTGGCTTCTCGAAGGCGGAACAAAATGAATTGCCGTTCTTGATTGGTGGAGCGGCAGACGCAGCACAGTTGGTGATCGACAAGGGCACCACGGCTGCGATGAACAAAGTGAACACCGATCGGTAAAACCTCGTTCCGGGCGCGTCCCGGGGCAAACCCAAGAGGGAGACACGAAACATGGCTCAATCGATGCGAGACGAGCCGGGCACGCAGCGGGAGTTCGAGACGATCTTCATCCTGCGCCCGGACACGAACCAAGACGGAATCCAGCTGGTCAACACGCGCGTCAAAGGCGTGATCGAGCAGCTCGGCGGCCGCGTGCTCAAGCTCGAC
Organism: Polyangia bacterium; assembly: GCA_036494045.1. Classification (GTDB taxonomy): domain Bacteria; phylum Myxococcota_A; class Polyangia; order Palsa-1104; family Palsa-1104; genus JAQBQH01. Next base: position 3,096 of record DASXOU010001004.1, read on the forward strand.
AACTGGGGCAAGCGCAAGCTCGCCTACGAGGTCAAGAAGCAGCTCAAGGGCATCTACCTCTACTGGCAGTATCTCGGCTCGACGGGCGTCGTCGAGGAGATCGAGCGCAACCTCCGCATGCTCGACCAGGTGATCCGTTACTACACGGTCAAGGTCGACGAGAACGTCGATCCGAACGCCAAGCCGGCCGCCATCGACGACGAGACCTTCAACAAGGCCGCGTCGACGGTTCCCGACGAGGAAGAGCTGGCGACGGGCGCGGCGCAGCTGCCGCGCTTCGAGGAAGACGACATCCCCGATCTGGATGACGACTTCTTGCCGACGCTCGACAACGACATCCCGCTGAAGAAGGAATAAGCCCATGATGCCGGAAAGCGATTTGGGAGAGCGCGAGGGCCGCGGCGGTCGCGGCGGACGTGGGGACAAGGACAAGAAGGGCAAGGACGCGCGCAAGCGTGGCTTCGCCCGTCGCAAGGTCTGCCGCTTCTGCGCCGACAAGAACGTCGCCATCGACTACAAGGATCCGCAGACGCTGAAGTACTTCATCACCGATCGCGGCAAGGTCATTCCGCGTCGCATCAGCGGCAACTGCGCCACGCATCAGCGCAAGGTGGGCACGGCGATCAAGCGCGCCCGCATGATCGCGCTCATGCCGTTCACCGTGACGGGAAAGTAGGCGGAAGATGGCGATGCAAGTCATTCTCAAGGAAGACGTGCACAACCTCGGCAAGGCCGGCGAGCTCGTGAAGGTCAAGCCGGGGTTTGGCCGCAACTACCTCATCCCGCAGGGCAAGGCGATCGTGGCGACGGCGGCGAACGTCAAAGAGATCGAGCACCAGAAGAAGGTGATCGCGGCCAAGCAGGCGCAGCTGTCGAAGGACGCGCAGGGGATGGCGGATCGGTTGGCGTCGATCGAAGTGCAGATCGAGCGTCAGGCGGGCGAAGAGGACAAGCTCTTCGGCTCGGTCACGTCGCGCGACATCGAGTCGGCGCTGGCGGACAAGGGCGTCACGATCGATCACAGGAAGGTGCACATGCCGGAGCCGATCAAGACGATCGGCTATCACACCGTCGAGATTCGTCTCGGCAACGGCATCACCGGCAAGATCAAGGTCGTCGTCGTTCCCAAGCAGGCCTAGCCTCTTCTCGCTTCATCTTCTTCGTTGACATCGTCGCCGCCCCGGGCTAATTGGTCCGACCTCCTTGGAGGGCCGAATCATGCGGGGGACTTGCGTGCTGTTGATCACGGCGCTGGGCGGCTGCGGCTCGGGCGTCAGCGTCTCGGACGACGTGAAGCTGGAGAACGCGACGGCGCACCTCATGTCGCAAGGGACGTGTCCGACGACGGGCGGCGCGTTGGCGCCGTGCACGGCGTACGAGCTGACCTTCTCGGTCGCCAACAACGGCGCGACCAAGTGGATCGATCGCGTCGAGGACGTCAAGGTGTCGACGGGCGGACAGGAGCTGCAAGCGGCCAGCGCCGTCGGCTGCGGCGGCGAGCCGTGGACAATCACCGCCGGCGCCGCCAGCGGCGTGCTCAGCATCTTCGTCAGCTTCGGGCCGCAGGCGTCGCTGTCGATTCCGTGCGACGTGTCGACGGCGGCGGACGTCGACGCCACGACGATCTTGTCGGCGCCGAGCGCCGCCGGCGATTCGTTCGACGTGAAGATCGAGGGCCTGCTGTCGGACGCGCAGCCGTTCATGGCGACGGCGCACGCGCCGATCTTGTAGCCCTATTTCTCGACGGGGAGTCCTGCTTTTTGCCAGCCCATGATCCCGGCCGGCATGACGAACACGTTCTTGTATCCGAACTTGACGGCGCGCCCGGCGCCTTCATGACACGCCATTCAATACTCGTTGTGACAATAGAAGATGAGCGTGGCGTTCTTGTCGGCGGGTAATTCCTTGGCGTCGTACTCCGACGGGTGCACCCACTTTGCGTGCGGCAGGTGGCCCGACTTGTAGACGTCGGGATCGTTGTTGTCGAAGACGTAGACGTTCTTCTGCTTGAGCCGCGCCGCCACCTCCTGTGGAGTGAGTGAGCCGAAACCTTCGGAGTTTGCGCGCGCGACCATCGGCACGAGCAAGAGAAACGACGCCAGCACGAGATGAACGGTTCTCATACGAACAATCTTAGCGCAGAATCGGGGAGCGTCATGCCCCTGACCGCACCTCACGAGAGCTCGCAAGTCACGCCGCCGCACTCGATCGAGGCCGAGGAATCGGTCATCGGCGGCATCCTGGTGCACGCGCGCAAGTTCAACGACGTCGCCGAATTCCTCGTCGGTGAGGACTTTTATCATCCGGCGTTGCGCGCCATCTACGAGGCGATGCTCGAGCTCGACTCGGCGTCCAAGCCCATCGACGCGCTCACCGTCGTCGAGCAGATGCGCGCGCTCGAGACCATCGATCGGCTGCGCGCGTTCAACGGCGCCGACTACTTGACCGAGCTGATGTCGAAGGTCGTGACCGTCGAGAACATCGGCTATCACGCGCGCATCGTGCGCGGCAAGGCGACCGCGCGCCGGCTCGTCGAGGCGTGCCGCGAGATCGCCGCGCGCGGCTACGGCGAGTACGGCGACGTCGACGACTACATCGACAAGGCCGAGCACGAGATCTTCGAGATCGCGCAGCGCTCGCAGAAGCAGTCGTTCGAGAAGATCAAGGACGTCCTGCACACGACCATCCGCTCGCTCGAAAAACGCTACGAGAAGAAGCAGGCGGTCACCGGCGTGCCGTCGGGCTATCACAAGATCGACGCGATGACCGCCGGGCTGCAGCCGGGCGACCTCATCATCATCGCGGCGCGCCCGTCGATGGGAAAGACGTCGTTCGTGATGAACATGGTGGTCAACGCCGCCATGCAGAAGCAGAAGGATGCCGAGGGCAAAGAGCGCCATCCGTTTCCCGCGCTGGTGTTCTCGCTCGAAATGTCGAAGGAGTCGCTGTGCGAGCGCCTGTTGTGCTCGGAGGCGCGCGTCGACTCGATGAAGCTGCGCGGCGGCTTTCTCGAGACCAAGGATTGGATTCGCATCACGACGGCGGCGGGCAACCTGAGCGAGGCGCCGATCCTCATCGACGACTCGGGATCGCCGACGCTGCTCGAGATCCGCGCCAAGGCCCGTCGCTGGAGGAGCGACCAGAACCTGTTCTGGGCCGGGCCGGAGCAGATGGGCATGATCGTCATCGACTACCTGCAGCTCGTGCAGGGGCGCGCGTCGAAGGAGGACAACCGCCAGCGCGAGATCAGCGAGATCAGCCGCGGCTTGAAGGCGCTGGCCAAGGAGCTGCGCGTGCCGGTCATCGCGCTGTCGCAGCTCAACCGCTCGCTCGAGTCGCGCGCCGACAAGCGGCCGATGCTGTCGGACTTGCGCGAGTCGGGCGCCATCGAGCAGGACGCCGACGTGATCGCGTTCATCTATCGCGACGTCGTCTACTCGAAGGACGAGTGCAAGGAAGAGGATCGCAACGTCGCCGAGATCATCATCGGCAAGCAGCGCAACGGACCCACGGGCGCGGTCAAGCTCGCGTTCAAGGGCGAGTTCACGCGCTTCGAGAACCTGGCGGAAGGCCGGGAAGACTAGCGCGCGCTGAGATGGCGCACGCGGCGCCGTCGGCGTAGCCCTCGGATTCGGCGCCGAACGTGTGGTTGAAGCGGGCGCGGTAGTTTTCCCACGCGATCGCCGCGGCGAGCTCGACGAGGCCGTCGGCGCCGAGCTCGCGCTCGAGCGTGCGAAAGAGCGGCTCGGGCAGGTCGACCGGCGTCGCCGTCATCGCGTCGGCGAGCTCGAGCATCAGCAGCGGCGAAAGTGTCAACTCCGGGGTTACTGCGTGCGGAAAACGAACGGGTAGACGACGGTCGCGTTGCGGCCCTGCTCGAAGCTCCAGCCGGCGGCCTCGCGGCGCAGGCATTCGGCGACGAGCGGATCGGGCAGCGTCGAGCCTTCGACGTCGACGCGGGTGACCTGGCCGGCGTCGCCGACGCGCAGCCTGAGCGAGACGGTGCCGGCGAGCGACGGATCACGCTTGAGGCGGCGCTCGTAGCAGGCGCGGATCTGC